>NZ_JBLVPV010000005.1:0-243387 GCF_048286775.1 Flavobacterium glycogeni | reverse complement strand
AAGATTTCATTACTAACCTCGTAAAAGCTACAAGCAAAAAAGAGGTAATGAGTATCTGTGGATATAGCTATGTGTTTTTAGATGAAATTTGGACTATATAATACATGTGTTTGGTATTAATTAACACGTTCAATGGTGCCGGAGATACCTGGACTCCAACAATGATTAATTTTTTCGGATTCTGGTTATTCCAAATTCCGTTGGCTTATTTATTATCCAAATATTATAAAATGGGACCAACAGGTGTTTTTATAGCGATTCCCATAGCCGAAACCGCAATTACTTTGGCAAGTATCGTTCTCTACAAAAGGGGGAAGTGGAAACGTATAGAAGTATAACAAAAAGGGCTTAACAATTGTTAAGCCCTTTTTTATTTTAAACAACCTCATATCCTGAATACGCTTCTTCGATTTCATTCAAAGCGGCGAACAACTCTTCAGGTCTATCTAGCGTTACTAATTTTTGTTTGTGAGTTTTAAAAGAATGAATTCCTTTGAAATAATTGGTGTAATGTGGTCTTGTTTCAACAATTCCTAGTCTTTCTCCTTTCCATTCCATTGCCCAAGTGAGGTGATTTCGAACTGCTTCGACTCTATCAACAACAGTAGGCTTTGGCAAATGCTCGCCTGTTTTGAAGTAATGTTTGATTTCGTCGAAAATCCAAGGATAACCAATGGCTGCGCGACCAATCATAATTCCGTCGATATCGTATTCGTTTTTATAGTGTAATGCTTTTTCTGGAGAATCAATATCTCCGTTTCCGAAAATGGGCATCGTAATTCTTGGGTTGTTCTTTACTCGAGCAATATGCGACCAATCCGAATGTCCTTTGTACATTTGGGCACGAGTTCTGGCATGTATGCTCAAAGCTGCAACACCAATGTCTTGTAAACGCTCCGCAACCTCATCAATATTAATGGAATTATCGTCCCAACCCAAACGGGTTTTTACGGTTACTGGCAAATGGGTACTATCGATAACAGCCTGAGTCAAACGAATCATTAAATCTACATCTTTCAAAACGCCGGCACCGGCACCTTTACAAACGACTTTTTTGACAGGACAACCAAAATTAATATCTATTAAATCTGGATTTACTGCTGAAACAATTTTTGAAGACATAGCCATCGCTTCTTCGTCTCCTCCAAAAATTTGGATTCCTACGGGTCTTTCGTAATCGAAGATGTCTAATTTCATTCGGCTTTTGATGGCATCCCGAATCAATCCTTCGGAAGAAATAAATTCCGAGTACATCAAATCGGCACCATGTGCTTTGCACAATCTGCGAAAAGGCGGATCGCTCACATCTTCCATGGGCGCGAGAAGTAAAGGAAATTCTGGTAATATTATGTTGCCAATCTTGACCATTATTTTTAATTTTTTGCAAAATTACGGTTTTTAGACGTAAAAAAACAAAAATAGCAATAATACACTCATTATGACAGTGTTAAAGAGTGTTAACTCTGTTGTCAAAAAAGTAAATTGGCTTTCTGCTCATTGGGTTAAAAATCAATGGGTTCAAGATTTCTTTAGTCGTAAATTCAATTTTTGGGGTCACTCTTAATTTGGCTCTGAAACGATCTTTTAGTTCCAGCAAGAAAGTATCCGATTGTTGTTTTACGGCGATTTTTATAAGGATTTCATCTGTGCCTAAATCATTGGTTGAGATTTCGATAATGTGGCTTGTAATATTTTCAAAATCATTCAAAACATCATTCATTGCGGGCGGATATAATGTTGTCCCCTTGTATTTTATCATTTGCTGTTTTCGACCAATAACGGGTCCAACACGCAAAGTGTTTCTTCCGCAAGAGCATGGATCGGTATGTAATTGCACAATATCCCCTGTTTTAAAACGTACCAACGGCATGGCTTCAATTCCTAAAGTAGTAAAAGTCAACTCTCCCGATTCACCGTTTTTTACGGGTTTATTATTCTCATCTAAAACCTCTACAATGATTAATTCGGGATGATGATGACCGCCGATTGAATGTTCACATTCCGTAAAAGCTGTACTCATTTCGGTAGATGCATAAGTTGAAAACAACTTAATATCCCATTTATCCGTGATTTTTTTGGATAAGGTATTCATCGAAAAGTCTTGGTTTCTAAGGGATTCTCCAATGCAAACTGCTCCTTTTATTCCGGAATTATTATAATCAATAGTATGTGCGTCGGCATATTCTATGAGTTTTAATAAAAAAGAAGGAACGGTTATCAGATAGGTTGGTTTGTATTTTAAAATGGAATCCCATTGCAATTCCGGAATTCCGGCGCCAACTCGAATCACGCCAACCTTCATTTTTCGGAGCCCTAAAAAATAGGCCAATCCAGCCATAAACCGCCTGTCGATGGTAGTCATCAATTGCACGATATCGCCTTCTTTTATTCCTGCACAGCCAAAAGAAATAGCTTCGTTATACGCCAACCGGTCTAAATCCTTATCGGTTAAACCAAAAGTCACTGGATCTCCTAATGTCCCTGAAGTTGTGGCATAATCGATTATTTTATTGACGGGAACACACAAAAAATCATCATTGTGTTTTTGTAAATCTTCTTTGGTTGTAACCGGCAGCAATTGTAAATCTTCTATTGTTTTGATTTTGCCAATATCAATGTTTTTTTTCTGAAAAAGTCTTTTGTAAAAAGGTGATTTTTGATTCACATAATCTAAAAGTTCCAACAATTTTTGTTCCTGAAAAGCTTTAATTTCGGTTAATGTGGCGGTTTCTATTTTTGGAATCATTGCAGTTTTCTTTTAATTTTCTTTAAATACTTTTCAATTTCTTCTTTTTTAGGAAGCGTGGTAATTTCTTTGGTCAATGCTTTTTCGAATTGTTCTTGCGCCAATTTATATTCTTTTTTTTGATAAAAGGAAAGCCCTACTTTGTAATAAACAACCCAATAATCGGGATTCAAAGATTGGTAATTTCCGGCAAAATTGGTTGGTAAATCTTGTTTCTTTTTCAAAAAAGAATCTATTTTTCGGTCTTCAATTCGGTAGAGTTCATAATTTTTATATTCTTTGGTTTCCAAAAAAGGATCTTTTGGGATATTCAGATTTTCTTGTTCCAATGAAACTATGGAATCTTTTGAATGTCTATTCTTGAAAATTTTATTCAAATCATAACAAACAAATTCGCCCATTTGATAGGGATTTGATGAGACCCAAACCAATCGTTGTTCTGGTTTAAAAACAATTCCGTGATGCGCCAATAATTGATTCAGTGCTTTTTCATTTCCATAACCCAAAGCTAAATTATTCAAACCATCTTTATTTCGAAGAATTTCAACTGCTTTTTCAGGATTTATTTTTTTATTTTCATCAAATAATTCCACCATTCTTTCAAAACGATATTTAGAATGACTGTTTTTAATTTGTTTTTGATTCCTATTATTATTCTTTAAAGCCTCACTTTGAAAATGATTGGAACATAGCAATTGATTGTTGTTTGGAACATCATAAACACCTAAGCCATTTGGAGAAACTTCAATCAAAACCGCTTTTTTATCACGAGCACTTCCAATCATAATAGATTCGGAAACAAAAACTTTTCTGCTTTTGGCAATGGCAATCGCTTCTTCAATAGTTCTGGCATATTGCAATATTTCTCTCGTCAAAATAGAGACAGGAGTTTTGGCAATCAACGGAATTTTAGACTTCCCGGAATTAATTGTTACTGTCAATCCTTCGTTATTCATTCCTGAAATGGCGCCGATCATTCCTGCCCAAGTTACCATCATAAATGGGTAACCTTCTTTTGGATTAATAAAGGCAACAATTTTATCTTTGGCAAATTCATCACCGGCATAAAAGTCTAAATTTCGACCTATAATCAAACAGCCATCTTCCGATTTTTCGCCCCAAGCAGCAAAAGAAGAACAACCCACCAATGCCAAATCCTGTACGGCATGCCCTATATCATGAGCAGCATGCAAATACAAACTTCTAAGAAACGGGGAGGCGAGGTAGTCATATTCATGTGAGCTGTATCGGGAAATGCCATAAATTTCGGCTTGATATTCGTTAGGTACATTGAGGTATACTTTTCGATTGTACCATTTTAAAAAATTACGTAATAAACGTTGTTCGAATTTAGACGGAATGATTTCCTTTATTTTAGAGAAAAAAATGCGATCCTGTTTTTTTAATAATGAATCTGTCAAGCTTCCTATTGCTAATCCTCTTTCGAGTGGGTCGCCTTCTACATAAAGCTCCCAAAGACTTTGTTTATTTTTTAATAAAAAATTATTCCCCGAAGAAAAAATGGTACTCGATTGTTTTTTCACAACTGGAACAACGTTATTATACCCCGACAATTGTGGTTGATGACGCATTGATTTTGAAGTACCACATGAAATAATCATTAGGATAAACCCAAATAAAATTACAAATTGAAACTTTCTTTTCATACCCGTTAATTTATCATTTACTCCGAAAACTGATTGATTTTATTAACCAAATATTCCTTTCCAACAATTTCAGAACAGGTTACCACTGCACCAATTGTCACACCTAAAACACCGTGCATATTGATGCTTTGACCCGTCAAATATAAATTATCAAGCTTGGTTTTTGAAGCAATAAATGTTTTCAGCGGATTATTGGAGTCTTTCTCATAACCATACATATTCCCGTTATGTCCGCCAATGTAATCCCTGTATGAAAGCGGTGTGGATGTATGAATAGATTTGATGCAATTTCTAATCCCTGGAAATTTAAGCTCTATTTCCTGAAGAAATTTTTCGGATTTCCGGTTTTTAAATGATTCGTAACTTTCGCCTCTGTCTTCTTTCTCTGCAGCAGTATTATACGTTTGTTTCCAAGGTTTCAAATCATCAAATTTCATGTACGTGATAAACGTCATTCCATCAGCCCAAACTTCCTGTTTTTTGGAAGCATTCATCGAAGCCATAAATGCTTTTGGCCAGGTTTCCTCGGTATACTCATGTGCTCTCCAAACTTCATTACTATCCTTGAAATGGTAATAATTATGATTCAGATATCTGAACGTTTCTGGTTTGAAAACGATATACAAACTAAAAGCAGAAATTCCGCCTTCTAAACTCTGGATTCGATTATAAAACGATTTCCTGAAATTATCCTTGCCTGCCATTTTTAAAGTAGCCTTAGGATCTACATTAGATATAAAAAAACGGGCTGAAACTTCAGTGCCACCTTTCATCTTAACCGAATTCACCTTATTATTTTCTACCTCAAACTGAACAACTTCTTTGTGTTTATATACTTCTCCTCCGTGTCTTTTTAGTTGTTTAATCAACTGTTTGGTGATTTGGCTTCCGCCATTGATACAACGCCAAGAACTCTGAATATAAGAGTTTACCGATAAAGCATGAACATAAAAAGGGGACTTTTCGGCTATTCCGGCATATAAAAAATTAGATCCCGCAAGCACAGCTCTTAATTTTTTATTATCCGTTAGCTCATCGATGTATTGTTTTGCATTTATTGACAATATTTCACTGTCGTATTTCCCTTCCCAATTCAAATTATACAAAGGAAATGAATCACAGGTTTTTGCAATTTCGACACAATATTTCTGAATCGATTCTTTTTCTTCCGGAAAGTACTTCACTAATTGATTTGCAAAATTTTCATACCCTTGCGCATGTGGATATTCCTGATTTTCGTCTTCAAAAGAAATAATATCAAAACCATCCTCATCCATTTTTTTGAGTTTCAAATTATCCATAATGCCTAAATATTTGAAATATTTATACAAATTCTGGCCTTCACTCAATCCTCCGATATAATGTATTCCGGTATCGAAAATAGTTTTATCTCTGACAAAAGTTTGAAGATTCCCTCCAAACTGATTGTTTTTTTCGAGCACACAAACACTGTACCCTTCTTTCGCCAAGATAATTGCAGACACTAATCCGCCCAAACCACTTCCTATTACAACTACATCATATTGCTCTTTCATGCTGTCTTTTTCTTTAATACAATCAAATTGTCAATGTCAATAGCAATGTCAAATCCAAAATTCAATATAGAATCTTTTAAATTTGAGTTATTTAACAAAATAATAGTTGTCGTCAAGTTACTGATTTTCTCCAAATTAATATTAATGTTTTCATCTGAAATCAAAACCACATCATATTTGTTTGACTCGAAGTTTTCAACATTCTCAATATATTGAATCTTTCGTTTCTTTAGAATATAATTTGTTTTGGCAACCGCTCTTTTTTCTTCGTCTTGAATGAAAGAAACTATTTTACGCTGTGATTCCTGAAGCGAAAGCAACACATCTAATTGTCCGTAATCATTCCCGTAATGCAGTACTTTTGCTTTTGAGTCAATATACTTATTTAACTTGTGATACAGACCCAAATTGCGATTTAAATCATCTTTAACCGCACTTATTACTTCCATTTCTTTGAAGTCAAAACTATTAAAAATTATTTTTTTGAAATAGTCCGAACCTTCTAAATCTTGACGCATTTTTTGATAATGACCTTTAAAAAAAGCACTCATCTTCTTTGTTCTCGCAGAATAATCTTTTCCAAAACTCAGGTCATCAGGGGAGATTCTATTTAAAATTTCCACTGTTGTTTTTCCTCCATTAATAACGAAATCCCCTTTAGGCAATACTTCAGAATAGCCATGAATAACCACCGGAACAATATCTAATTGAAATTGTTCTGCCAAATAAAATGCGCCTTTATGAAATCGTTTAATCGAATTGTCCTCCGAACGGGTTCCCTCCGGAAAAACCATTAACGAAAACCCTTGTTCTACTTTTGCTCTCAAATGTTCTATTCCATTATCAATTCCACTTGAAACGGGATAAAAGCCTGCCAAACGAACTCCTTTACCAAAAATTGGGGAATTGTAAACCCAATCACTAACCAAAAATATAATTTTAGGGCTCAACATTCCAACAGCCAAAATATCCAGAAACGAGGTATGATTAGCAATTATTACAGCCGGTTTTTCAAACTTTTCATTTTGTGTGTTAATGATTTTTCTATGAATCGACGGATACGACATTAATACCGATTGCATGAATTTTGACATTACAAAATGGAATGCCTTTAGTTTCGATTTTTTCGAAAAAGGAATAATCTTCATTAACAAGACACTGATGATTGACAAAAGAAAACCGCCTAATCCATAATACGTAAACGAGAGAATAGAATGCAATAATCGTTTAATTTCAAAAGGAGGCTGGCCTTTTTTTACTCTATTGGTCACAAAGAAGTTAAAAACCAGTGGTTGTAAAATAAATGTAATCAATAAGGCTGAAAAAATACCAATTACCGAAATCATGGAAATGGATTTCAAAGCGGGGTGTTTTGCAAATATCAAAACACCAATTCCCAATATTGTTGTTGCTACAGAAAGCAAAATAGAAGTCCTGTAGGGGGCTAATTGTGCTTTCCCAAAGGTATGCTCTTTTTGCAAAGCTGTAGTCATGAAGATGCTGTAATCTACTCCAATTCCAAAAATCAAAGTACAAACAATAATGTTAACCACATTAAATTGCAAACCAAATAGCCCCATAATCCCGGTGGTGAATATCCAGCTAATCATAATTGGGATTATGCTAACAATGACAAGCTCAATTTTTCTAAAAGCAAAAACAAGAATAAAAAAAACAGCAATAAAGGAGTAATTTACTAGGTCTTCAAAATTTGTTTTTAAAGAGCCTAAAAATGTTTCATTGGTCTCTTGTCTATCAATGACAACAATGTTTTCTTGCTTTTTTATTTTATTTACAAAGGCATCTCTTTTATCTATTGGGACTTTGACAAGAGTCGAGACAGTATAAAATCCATTCTTTTGAGCAATAAACTCCTCTAGAAAAAAGGATTTTACTTTAGCGTATTCGCTAAAAGGAATTGGTTCGAATTCTTTATCTAAAGTATCATAAAATTTCGAAAAGGAATTGGCTTTGAATCCAAATGTATTTCCGTTCGAGATGAGTTGATTTTTAAGTTCTGATTTTTTTTGAGTATTCCAAAAGTTATTCCATTCCTGAATTTTTTGCTTTTGCATTGCTTCAGAAAATACAATTCCACCAATAGAACTGAAATTCTGAATTTGACTCGTATTCTTTTCTTTTTCTAATGCAGCAAAAAGGGCATTGTTTTTATTTAAAACGTCCTCGTAACTCTTTCCATATGTAGCTAAATAAATAGATTTTGAGGAAATTGCCGTAATATTTTCTAACTCTTTCTCTGCCGTTTTCAGTTCAGGAGTCATGAAGTTTATAGCCGAAAGATCGTTGTTGAAAGTAACTTTAGAATAAGTGAAAAATGAAATTATCAAAAGAACCAGAACCGAAACAACAAGAAATTTGCTTTTATGATACGAATAGAGTCCTAGTTTATCAATGCTGTTATTCTTTGGGATTAAAACTTTATTTTTTGTTTTATATAACAACGGAATAAGAATTAACGAGAATATTGATGTGGAAATAACGCTCAAAGAAGCAAAAATACCCAAGTCTTTTAGCGCTTCCGATTTTATAAAAAACAAACATAGAAAGGTAATTGCCGTTGTAATTCCACATAATAAAAGCGGCTTCGTAATGTCTTTATAAAGTAGTTTTACATTTTTGTTATTTCTTAGATGTGTCAGAACATAAATTGAATAATCGGTGGTTTCACCCAGTAAAACAGAACTGATTCCGAGTGAAATAGCCGAAATTGTACCTTTCCAAAAATACAAAACCGCCAAAGCAAACAGCGCTCCAAATAACGAAGGAATAAAAATAATAACTGGTGTTAATATACTTCTGTAAAAGTAAATAAGAAGAAGCATCAGGCTTATTACTGCAAATATGGACGTATTCTGAACATCCGATTTTATTTGTGTAGCATTGGCAACCGCAACAGGTGTAGCCCCAAAATAACTCATCACAGCTTTATCGCTAAATTCAGCATTAAGATTCTCTTTTATAGCATTCAATTTTTCTATAAAAAGGGTGTTTTTATCCGTTTCGTTAGCTGATAATTTAGGTGTTATAAAAAGCAGTATGTTTTTCTTGTCTTTGGTTATTACAAATCCATTGTGCAATTCAAAGTCGTCGCCAACACCAAGCTGCTGCAACTTTTTTAGAGCTATGAATGAAATTCCAAGAGGGTCTTGAAGTATAAAATCCTTAGAAACAATTCCTGTAGGTGCTATTAATGTTTTATAACTCCCTTCGACAATTTTGGCTACACTATCTTTCTGAATTTTATTTTGAATGGTTGCATAATCCGCTTTATCTAGAAAAAGCGGCAAATTAGCATTGACAAAATCAAATGTTTCTTGAATGTTTTCATCCGCTATTTTTCCTTGAATTTTTCCTATATACGGTTTACAATTAGCGTTTAAACTATCCAAAAACAGGTTTGCATATTGTGCCAAATCTTCGGGAGAACCGTTCTGTTTGCCAGTGATTATTATAGCAATTTTATCAGCAAAGTCAACTTGTTCTAATACTTTAGAAGTAACGCTAGATTGGTTATTTGAAGGTATTAACTGGTTTATATTTTCTTGAAAAGTAATCCTGGAAGCAAAAAATCCGAATACTAAAAGCATCGAAAATAAAATTCCAATAGATAGGAATTTGTGTTTATTGGCAAACGTATGGACAGCAACTAAAAAGTTATGCATTCTCTATTTTTTTATTTTTAATTGTACTAAAAAAAGTCATTAAGACATAGCCCAAAACGCCGAGAGTAATTGCCATAATTGTTGCCAATAAAAAACTGCCCACAACATATTGACCAATATTGTTTTTAATATCAGTAAAAGTAATGGATTTATCTAAAAATAACGGTTTGTCAGAATGAATAAAACCGCTTCCTAATTTCAAAGACCCATAAATAATAAAAGGAATCATTGGCGGAAAACTAATATTAGAAAAGGTAAACGAAATGGCTTTATTCAGTTTAAATACAACCGCCAAAAACAGAACAAGAACCGTTTGAAATCCCCAAAACGGAGAGATTCCGATAAAAATCCCTAACGCAATTGAACCCGCTTTTCTTGCATTAGAATCATTGCTTTCCAGGATATTCTCCAGAAAAAACTTCCTGATTCCTTTTTTTTTTAGGCTGCGAAAAAAGTCCCTAGGCTTAATATAAGCCAAAGTAATAATGACCAAAACGGTATTCAAAATACTAATTCGAGTAAAATCTTTAAAGGGTCTAAAATGCGAAACCCGTTCCGTTGGATCATACAAAACCTGAATTGGCATATTCACTACATTAATGTTTTTCCAAGCGGAGCGTACAATAACTTCAATCTCAAATTCAAATTTGTTAGTGAAATATTTTTTTGGTATTTGTTGAAGCGGATACAATCTATAACCTGACTGGGTGTCTTCTAACCGGATTCCTGTTTCAAACCAAAACCAAAAATTAGAAAATTTATTACCGAAACTACTTTTTTTAGGAACGCCTTCCTGCATCATGTTCCGGCTTCCTATGATTAATACCTCGTCTTCCTTTTCTAGTACATCAATAAATTTCGGAATATCGGATGCAAAATGTTGCCCGTCAGAATCGATCGTAATGACATAGTTATAATTTAGTTCTATTGCTTTTTTAAAACCCGCTCGCAGTGCCAACCCTTTTCCACTGTTTTTGGAAAAATGCATTTGAACCAGATTCTTATAATTTTCTAAAATTAGTGCTGTTTCATCAGTAGAACCATCATTAACAATAATAACATTTGAAGTATAAAGTAAGACCGAATCTAAAACCCGTTTTAAAGTTTTACAGTTATTATACGTGGGTACAATAACACAAACTTTCAGTCGATTGACACTGTCAATATCATATAAAATACCTCCCATTTATTTGTCGCTGCTAACTATTTGACAGTTTGTTTTTCTATTGCTGAAAAACTTTTGGATTGCATAATAAATTTTTTCACATACTCCTTCAAAGTTGCAGATTGCTCCTTATAATGGAGCAATATGAAATCCTTATCTTCTTTTATGTTTTTATTATATTTTACAATTTTAGGTACGTTTTCCTGAATACTCAAACGAATCAATCGTATTTCTATAGAATTCGGTTCGTTTGCTACAGCAAATTCCACCAGTTTTGCACCTTCTTTAAAAGCTTTCGTTTTATCCGCAACTTTTTTTGCAAATTTCGACAGCAATATTATCGATGCGCCTTTGTAAGCCACCAGTGTTTTATTGTCATCATTTGTAATACACGCAAGTTTTGAGGACAATTCTTTTGATAAACTTTCTGAATTCACCGCACTTAGGTATAATTTTCTAATTTCTGAAAGCTCAGGATTAGAAAAAAAATTAAGCAGTAGAACTAATGAGAAAAACAATTTCATGATGCTATTTTTTTGTAAACACTACTTAATTTTAGTGCTACCGTTTCATTAAAAAAGGTCGTATTTTTTACTTTTACTAAGCCGTCTTCCGCTATTACAACATCCAATTCTAAACGCAATTCAGGCGTGACATCCGGATTAATTAAAGCCATAAATTTCACATTCGTAAGGGTTTGCATCATCAAACTGCTTTCAACGATTTGTTCCGTTAGTTCTTTGATAATTTGCATCATACACACTCCCGGCATAATTGGATTTCCAGGAAAATGTCCTTTAAAAATCTCATGTTTTTCATTAATCAAAATAGTAGCCGAATACTTTTGGGTATCGATTTTTTGTAATGAAAGTATTTTGTAGAAATCTTTTAAAAGCATGTTTATTTTTATTTTACATCAAATGTATACGTTGCCCCCAATTGGAAAACAACATTTGTATGGTTAACATCTGTATCTATTACCGGAACAATCCCTTTTTTCACTCTTGCTTCTATTCCAAAATTTGAATTGAAATTATAACCTGCTCCTAAGATAAAAGCCAAATCAACATCGCTATTGGTGTCAAAATTATTATCTACCACAAAATCAATTGTGGGACCAACATGAACATTAAATTTATCACTAAAAGTAAATTTATTCAGCATCTTTAATGACAAATAAGCAACATCCAAATCGACAGTTTGATTATTTGCTGTTCTATAATTTGATCCTTGGGAAGTGTATTCAATTTCGGGCTGTAAGGTATAATATTTGGTAAGTTTTAAAGCACCATAAAAACCAAGATAAAAATCTGTTTTTGATGAATATTTATCTGTGTTGGTGGATGGCACATAATTACCGTTACTGTCATAGTAATAATTATTATAATTATCCCCTTTTGTAAAATGCGAGAAGTTCAAACCGGCTCTTAATCCTGGTTTGAAAGTAACTTGAGCTTTTGTTTGAGTAATTCCGAAAAAGACACAGAGTGCGATGAAAATTCCTTTTTTCATATTGTTTATTGTTTAAAATAATTGAGTTCTATTCTTAGTTTTATATTTTGATGTTGAATGACAATCTTTTCCGCAAAAATATTGTTTTCTGAAGCAAAATTGATGTTTATTTTTTCTTTTGTTTTAGATGAATGTACAATTTTGTATAACTTTTCGCTTGCTTTTGATACAAAAAGGGTGTTAAATCGATTTCCTTCTTTGGATTTATAAACTTTATCGGTTGCATTCTCGAATTGCTCTTTAATCAAAAATTGGTTTCTAAGAAGCAACCTGAAATCTGTTTTTAAGGTGTTGATAAGGATTTTTTTATCTAATTCTTCTACAATTGAATTGACTTTAAAATCGGTTTCAGAAATTTCAAAATCCAGTAATTTATTGCCAAATTCAGTCGTAAAAACGACTCTGTGTGTGCTATCGTTTATCTTTTTTGCGATAAAAACTCCCGTTAATTCATTTCCATAAACGGTTATGTTCGCTTTATACACATAATCGATTTCTGGATTTGAAAAATACGGTGCATTATACGTTGTTGTTTCTAAAGTTACTGGTGTAAAATCATTTACAACTTGTGTGGCACAAGAAGACAAGATAACAACCAGCAAACAATTAATTAATAAAAACGGAATCGTCAATTTTCGCATTTAACACTTTATTTTTTAAAACAATTCGGGTATAATCTTCTGATGATTCAAGGAGTTTTACTTGAACCACTGTCGCATCTACTTTGTCAAAAGTCAATTCAATTTGTTTGATGTACTTTTTTAGTGTAGCATCTTTTGGAATGAACTTGGTAATGTTTTGCCCTTTATTTTTGAAATAGCTTATCGTAAATTCTTTGTCATCAAACATATCCCCGCTCACACTCCCTACGATAAGCTTGTTGATTTTTGCAAATATTTTACTGCTTCCAATATCAACGGCGCTTTTTTTCCCTTCATCATTGATCAGGATTTTTCCGTTCTTGAAAATAATGCTGTAACTATAGGGTTTTTTATATTGCCATAGCAACAAACCCGGCTCCTTGAAGATCATTTTCCCTGAAGTTTCAATGTCTTTCGACAAAAAATCCATGTGTTTGTATTGTGTAAAATCAGTGCTTAAAGACTTTATTTTTTTAGAAACAACCGCAACTGATTGTTTGAAAGCAACAATTTCGCTTTCGGTCATTTTTTGTTCTTGGGCAAACGAAGACCAGTTACAAAGGCATAAAAATAATACAAATAAATAAATTTTAATTTTCATAAGCTTCTATATTCAAAAGTTGTTCTAACGAAACAACGGTGTAATTGTTTTTTTGCAAAAATTGCAAAAATTGTTCCAAAACATTTACGGTGTGTAAAGAGGTATCGTGCAAAAGTACAATTCCGCCCGGCTTTACACGTTTTATAATTCTATCAAAAATCTTTTTTTCGTTTTTAATCACACCGTCCAAAGATCTAATATTCCAGCCAATTACTTTATGCTTTGTAATTTCTAAAGCACGACGAATGGAGGGGTTTGTAACTCCGTAGGGAGGGCGAAAAAGTTGCGTTTTCTTTCCCGAAATTTTCTCAATTAGCGCATTTGTTTTTTGTAATTCTTCTTTTACTTTATTTTTTCTATAAAAATCAAAAAAATGAGAATGACTGAACGAATGATTTCCCACAAGATGTCCTTCGGCGACAATGCGTTGGAGAATTTCAGGATGTTTTTCGATGTTTTTTCCGATGCAAAAAAAAGTGGCCTTAGCATCGTATCTTTTTAATAAATCCAAAACCAACAAAGTCATTTCGTGTGGACCATCATCAAATGTTAAGGCTATTTTATTTTCTTTTTCCAGATGATTATTACAATAGGCTTTTACATGATAATTTGAAGAAATAAATGAAGAGCCAATCATTACAATTAAAAACCAAATAAAACCAATAGCAACAAAATAGCCAATTCCAATTGTTACAAAAAGACTCAAAAAAGCCAGTAACATTAAAATTGAGATGAAAAAAAGTGTTGTTATTCTGTGTTTCAACATCTTGAAATTAAAGTAAAACTATGATCAATCCCTTTGTATTGATTGTATAAAAGGATCGTTTTATACTCTGGATTTTCTAAGGTATTTACTTTTAAAATTTCAGGAATTTGTTGCGTTTTGATGATTTTTGTACCCACCCACAATCCAAATGCAGAAGCGGTATTGAATTCTCCGCACAAATGTTTGTAATAAACCTGTGGTGTATTTACAAAAGCATTTTCTGAAATATTTTTGTAAAACGTGTCATATTCGACATCGCCATTGTAGCCTAAAATAACTGCGTCAATATCAGAAATTTGCAATGAATTAGTATTCAGAAAAGTTTTTATTTTATCTTCAAGGACCTCTATTTTCAGTTTGTTCAGGATTTCAACATCCAAAACTTCAGCATAAGTATTCTCTTTTTTTTCGTTTTCCAAAGCAAAAAAAGTGGCTCCTTCTCCATATACAGCTCCCTTTGTAGTTGAATTTAAAACGCAGTAAGGACTTTGGTTTTCTTTTTTTATGAATCCGGCCAATTTAAAAAGCGACATGGTGTAATCGGCTGTTTCATCAATTCCTCCAATTAAAACGGTTGACGCTTCCTCTTCTTCCATTTTCATTTTTGCATCCAAAAGAGCCGATTCAAAAGAAACTGAACCATTCACGTACGTTAAATTATATGCTTTACACTGCAATCCCAAAGCAATTTGAGCGCCAACAGTATTGTGTGTCGATTGAATAAAAGAGGTTGGCGTTAGGAATTCCTCCTTATTATCGAGGATCGTTTTTAAAAACTTTTCCGAATCTTCAATGCAACCCATTCCGGTTCCGGTAATAATTGCATCAACGACAGTTATATTTGCCTCTTTCATGGCCAATGCCGAAGCTACAATCCCATTTTTCACGCCTTTTGCCATTCTTCGAATTGCTGTTGGCGAAATAAAATCCTTATAAATTGGGGCTTTTAATGAAAGTATAGTGTCGTTTTCATTTAACTCTGCTTCTTCCAAAAAAACAGTATCAACTGTTTTTTGAGCCGAAATGCAACCTACGCCATTGATATATGTCTTTCTCATTCGCTTTTAGAAAATATAAGAGTCGAACAATTCCCGCCAAATCCGAAAGAATTCGACAAAACATGTTCTATGTTTTTATGTTTTAAAGTCGTTTGTGGTATTAAATTAAATTCTTCCATCGGGGTTTTAAAATTCAGATTAGGAAAAACCACATTATTCTGAATTGCCAAAACACTATAAACAGCTTCGATAGCTGCAGCTGCAGCCAGAGTATGACCCGTAAACGGTTTGGTAGAACTGAAATCGGGGGTTTTATTTTCTCCAAAAATCCGCACAATGGCTCTTCCTTCGGACAAATCATTATTGGGCGTTGCCGTTCCGTGCACATTGATATAATCAATCTGCTCCGGTTTTAAATTCGCAACCTGAAATGCTTTTTCCATGGCCAAAAAAGCGCCATCTCCATTTTCTGAAGAGGCAGTCTGATGAAAAGCATCGTTTGCATTTCCATATCCAGAAACACGCGCCAAGACTTTTTTGTTTTCTTTCTCAACAATCGCATCGGATTCTAAAACCAAATAAGCGGCTGCTTCGCCCAGATTCAATCCTTTTCTGTCAGTATCAAATGGCATATTATAACCATCCGATAAAATCATTAGCGTTTTGAATCCGTTGATCGTAAATTTTGCCAAAGCATCGGTTCCGCCAACAATCACTCGGTCCAGTTTCCCTGTTTTTATCAATCGTGCGCCAAGCATAATCGCGTTGGCCGCCGAGGAACAAGCGGTACTTATAGTGGTTACCATTCCTTGTAAACCCAACTCATCGGCAATTTTGTGGGCCACATCGCCGCCTTCATGACAGCTGATGTATTTTATAAGATTTTCATTTTCAAAATAGTCATAATAATGCGTTTCGGTCATGTCCATACCGCCAACGCTTGTTGCCGAAATTAATCCCGTTTTGTATTCATTTATCGAACTAATTCCAGCATTTTCTAGGGCTTGTTTAGCAGCAATTGCACCCAGCAAAGCCGATCTGGAGAAATTATTATCCGTGGAAAGTTGTAATTCATCTGCTAATTGTTGGTTTGTTTTTTTAATTTCCCCAACTTTAATCACAGCTTTATGAACCGTAGGAATATTTTCGATAGTTGAAATCGCAGCTTTATTATTCACTAATGAAAAATAGTTTTCTTCTACCGTATTCCCGATGGCAGATATAATTCCCATTCCGGTTATCGCAACTCCTTTATTCATTGATTTTAGACTTCTTAGATTTTTAGATTCCTTAGATTTTTAGACTTCTTAGCCAGTATAATGTCTAAGAAGTCTAAAAATCTAAGTAGTCTATAATAGATTACTTGGTTCTATTGCTAGTGATGTAACTTCCCATCGTTTCAATGGATTGAAAAATTATTTTCCCCTCTTTTGGGTCAAGTAATTTGATTCCATAATCTTTATCTAACATAACGATAAGCTCTAAGGCATCAATAGAATCAAGTCCTAAACCATCACCAAACAAAGGATCATTGTCGTTGATGTCTTCCAGATTAATGTCTTCTAAATTCAAAACGGCTATTATTTTTTCTTTTAATTCCTGTTTTAATGCTTCCATAATTTATTTACTATATAATTTTTCTACTGTTTCTTTTTGATGTTCTATGTTTCCCTCCGTCCCTACTAAATAGAGAAAGGCTTTGTATTCTTCGTTGTAATATTCTACCCAACCGCAAAGTACTTTATCCGCTTTTTTTGTGTTCAACAAGACGTTTGCATAATTCGTCATAAACACTGGGTTGAAGGCTTCAAATATAAAGAAAGAATTTTCACTTTTCAGTTGATGCCGAATACTAATTTCCCCCAAACAAATATTAGGCAGGGTATAAACAAAAACGGCCGGACTCGGATAATAATTTTCTTTGTCGGAGATAGAGTTTTGGAATTTCACATCCGTATCCAAACTTGATGATTTATTGGCAAATAACAAGGCAATATTGTTCTCTTTTGTAGCATCAATTTCTTTATTTAAAAGCATTTCAGCTCCTAAGAACGCAAGTTTGCTCAAACTATCCATCTTGAAAAATTTTGGATAATTCATTTCAAACTTTTGATACGCTTTCTTTGAAAAATCAGAGAATGAAGTGGGTTCTGTATTAAAAACAGTTTCTCCGTTCAGAATAATTTCGTTTTCTTGAATGGTACAAAAAGATTGTATGTAGGTTTTATTTGTTGTCATTAGTTCACTTTTTCGAATAAAACTGCCGTATTGCAACCTCCAAAACCCGAGGCTGTTTTTAGAAAATAATGGCTGTTTTTATTTTGATTTTTTTCAATGATGTTAATGGCTTGACTTACTCCTAATTCATCAAATCCAAAAGAAGCAAATAATTTACTTTCCAGAACTGACTGAATTCCGATGACGGTTTCCAGTAATCCGGACGCACCCAAAGTATGTCCATAATACCCTTTCAAACTATTTACAGGAACATTTTCAAGTCCCAATCTATTAAATGCAATCGCTTCCATTTCATCATTGAAAGATGTTGCCGTTCCGTGAGCAGAAATATAATCAATTTGATTTGGATTTATTTCGGCTTCTGCCAAAGCGCTTTCAATACTTCTGAAAAGTCCTTCGCCTGTTCTTGATGGTCCCGAGATATGATTGGCATCGTTGATGGAACCATCACCGATAATTTTTATTTTTGCATTTTCTTTATTAGATGAAACCAAAACTGCTGCAGCAGCTTCACCTAATGTTACACCAGTTCTATTTTTAGAATACGGTTTACAAGGCGTATCACTCATGGCTTGAAAGGAATTAAATCCCGACAAGACAAATTCCGAAACCTCATCGCCGGCAACTATAAATATGTTATCGTACATTTCGCTTTGAATCAATCTTTTGGCAATTGATATCGCTAAAACTCCCGATACGCAGGCGTTTGAAACGACAATAGGCTCGGTTGTAAATCCAAAGTAATCGGCAATTGTTTTGGCTAGTTGATGCAAATGTGCTTTTGCTATGTTTTCTTCCGTTGCGTTTTCTAAAGCCGTTATGTTCCCTTTAGTTGTAGAAAGTATAAATGCTGTTTTTTCGTTTAAATCTAACTTTGAATTTTCAACAATGGGTTGCAATGCCAAAATCATCATTTTTTCTAATCTTGTATAATTTTGTGACTGAGTAATTTTGGCGAAAGCCTCATTCAATTTCTCATCATCAATTATTGAAGCATAGAAAGGATCTCTCATCAATCCAGAATTTTGATGCAATTGAATACCCGAAATTCCGCCGTCAATATTTTTGATATTGGTGGCGACATCAAACCCAATGGGCGTAATGCAATTTGTTTCGGTTATATAAACTTCTTTTAGCATTTTCTTATTTTAGTAATCCAACTTTACGCTTCCATTCTTCATAAAATGGCGGATTCGTCAACATTAATTCTCCTTTGTTATCCAAAAAAACTTGAACCGTTTCTCCAGTACAAGCAATCTCATTTTTGGCGTCAAAAATAGTGTATCTAAAAATCATTTTTGCCGCAGGTGTATCAACGATTGTGGTTTCTATTCGAGCCACATCGCCATAACGCAACGATAATTTATGCTCACAGGTCGATTTTACGATAGGAGTTGTAAACCCGCTATCGAAAACATCAAGATAAGAAATCCCATGTTGCCGACCAAAAGCCTCACGACCATCTTCGAAATAGGTAATATAATAGCCGTGCCATACAATTCCGAGCGGGTCGGTTTCGTTAAAACGAACTCTAATTTCTTGAGAAACGGTCAAAGCGGTGGCTTCGTTATACGGATCTTTTCTTTTTATCATACAATAATGCAATGGTTATGGTAATTATGAAAAACAAAAACAACAAACTTATTTCCGGTAAAATGTCTAAAACACCAGCGTTGCGTAACAGCACATCATAGAACGCATTCAATCCCCAATTCATTGGCGAAGACTGCGCTATAATTTGCATCACTTTTGGCATTGCAAAAACGGGAACCCAAACACCTCCAATTGCTGCCAAAATAATGGTGGCAGTAGCTCCAAACGGGGCCGATTGCTCTTGAGTTTTTGCAACGGTTCCTATTAGAATTCCGAAGCCAATAGCCGCAAAACCTGAAAATAAAGCGACAATGCTCATCAAAAATAAATTGCCTTCAATATTAAGTGATGGTAATCCGATATGTGGAAACAGGAATTTGGCCACCGCCACCATCATGTAAAATTGAATCATACAAATGATGAGATAGGTTATTGTTTTTCCTGCCAAAACGATACTATTGGGAACAGGATTGGTACGCAAACGAACGAAAGTCCCCTGTGTTTTTTCTTTGACAATATTGATTGACAACGGAATTACAATAAAAAAAATGGCGAAAAGCGTCCAAGCAGGAACGTTATGTTGTACCGAATTTGGAATTATTTCCTTATTGTTTACCCTTGGAATTATTTCTTTGAAAATAATGAAGCTTTTCTGTTCAAAACTTGCAGTCCCTTCGCCCAGTTGCTCTTGAAAAGCAGTGTATATAGAATGTGTTTCTATTTGCGAAATCATCTTATCAATAGAACTCATTACGGCATTTTTGAAACTCATTTGTGTAGCTGGATCAAAATAAAGTTTTACCTCTTTTTGATCGACAATTTTAGTGTTTTTCGGTATTGCTAAACTGTCTGTAAATCCTAAACTGCTCACTATTTTCTCGACATTCTGATCAATTTTAGCCTGCAAATCCAAACTTAAGCTAGAAGGAATGATAATTGCCAATTGGTATTTCCCTTTAAAAACAGCTTCTTTGGCAAGTGCTTCTGTCAATGGTTCGTTATCGATTTGGGTAACGACACTAAATACATCACTTTTTTGTAAATTTTCAAAAACGGTTTTCGACACTTTCCCTTTGTCATTATCAACTAATAGAATGGGAATTTTTGTATTACTTATGTTTTTTAGTGTATTGTCTTGAATTAAAGTAACCATAATTATCAACACCAAAGGCATGATAAACAGAATGATTACTCCGCCTAAATCTCTTTTTAACAACAGAAATTCTTTGTAAACCGATCGGTACAGTTTATATATCATCTCTCAATTCATTTCCGGTTAAAGCAATAAAAACATCTTCTAGATTTTTGGCATTTGCGGTGGCTGTAATTAAACCCATTGGTGTGCCTTCTGCATAAATTTCCCCTCGATCTATAATGGCAATATCGGTACAAAAATCTTCGGCTTCAGATAAATGATGTGAAGTGTAAATGATAGTTGTTCCGTTATTGTTTAATTCTTTTAAATAATCAATAATCGCATTTTTTGATTGTACATCGACACCAACAGTTGGTTCATCCAGAAAAAGCACTTTTGGGTTGTGCAAAATTCCTGCAATCAAGTTTACACGGCGTTTCATTCCTCCCGAGAAAGTTTCAATTCGTTTGTCGGCAAATTTTAATAAACCAAGAAAATCAAGGCTTTCGATTACTTTATCTTTTAGAATATCACCTTTTAAGCCATACATGCTTCCAAAATACAATAGGTTTTCTCTTGCCGTTAATGTGGGATACAATGCGTATTCTTGAGGGACAACTCCAATAATTTTTTTGATTTCATTCGCATTTTTAGCATACGTCAGATTAGCGATGGTAAAACTCCCTGAAGTTGGTTTTATCAAACCGCAAAGCATAGAAATTAAAGTTGTTTTTCCTGCGCCATTTGGTCCAAGTAAACCAAAAATCTGGCCTTCATTTATAGAAAGCGTAAAATCGTTCAAAGAATACATTTCGGCATCTTTGTACTTTTTGGATAGATTAGATATTTGGATGATTGGATGCAAAATATTTGTTTTTAGCGTTCCGCAGCTTGTAGCAACTGCGTGATTTATTACTTACGATTCTAAGTGCAAAACTTTTTTTCTAAAGCAGAAGCTTCGCAGTTGCTACAAACTACTTTTATGTTCTAGTGTTATTCCAGTTTTATTGAGTCTATTATTTTGGTCACTTTTGTTAATTCTACTCCGTTTTTTTTGGTCTCTTTTTCTATCAAGTTGATAGTAAATGAACAAATAAACATTTTATCTTTTATAATTACATACCAATAGTAGATAAAATCTTCTCCACTTTCTTCTGAATATTTTAAACCTTCAAAACCATTTTGCGTTTTTAACTTTTCGGCTTTTCCTTCAAAACTATTCATTTCATGTTCTAATAGTTCGCTACCTTTTTTTGGGTCAATTTTGATAGGAGTTATTCTCAGGTTTCCTGTCCATTCAGTTGTATCAAAAAAAGCGTTTGTGTTTTTTTCATCATCGTATTCAGCCCAATTTCCTGGGAGAACAATTATATATCCAAATTCAGAAATAAATTTCATTTTACACGTTTTTACAATTGAACATAACTAATGGCTAATTTCAACTTCTTAAAAAACACTTCTTCTTTATCGGCAATATCCAAAAGTTGGTCGGCGATGGTGTTGTACACATCTGCTTTTGTGCTTCTGTTTTTATATACTCTTGAAGATTCTACGGCAAAATCTCGCCATAAATCGCCAATTGCTGTCATTTCCTCTGACAATTCTTTTAGTTCTTCATTTTCTAATATAACTGCGGATTCTTGTAAAAATGCGGCATATATAAATCGAAAACCACCGCCTCCGGTGCCAATTTCTTCTTGCATGCGCACCATTTGAGCCAAATAGTGATTCGCTTTTTTGGTTCCGTGTTTAATGGGCCATTTCCTGATTTGTCTGGCCACAAATTTAATCCCTCGAACACCAATAATAGGCATTGGAGCCAACATATCGCGACAGGTATTTTTTATCCCTTTGATGATGGCACTTTTCAAATCAACATTTTGTGGAATTTGAATCGGGTAATACATTTGACCTCTTGGCGCAAAAGCCCCCTTGGCAAAACGCACTTTATTCAGTTCATCATGAGTCAAAGTCGTTATGGTTTCCATCACTGGATCGCTGATTAAATAATCAGTTTCGGTTTTGCCATACACAACAAGATTGTGGGCATTGAAATGAAAACGATATTCGTCCGGGAAATAGGTAAGGTTATAAACCCCGACTTGCAGCCCCGATGGAATGTTATTTTTTAAATTTTCGTCTAATGCCTTAGTAGCATTAGCTTCGCTGGAAAATTTTCGCCTTTTTATTTTCAAACCTAAACGTTTGGCCAGTTTATTAAAAATTTGTCCAGGCAACGGTCTGTAACTGATGGCAGGAGCATAATTCACTTTTAAAAAAGGCAAATAAACAAAGAAAAGACCAGAACCAATTCCAAAAACCATGGGTTCACTAATGTTCAGACCGTTGTGTTTTAATAAATTGGAAGCTACTCCATTTTCACAATGGGCAGATTGATGGTGCGTAAAATTAGTTTCCATTAATGAGTTTTAAAATTTCTTAATTCAGTAACAGTGATATTGAAAGCGTCAGCATATTTTTGCAAAATTTTGTCGCTTAATCCTGCAAAGACTTTGGGTTTAAAATGTCTTTTTACACGCCATTGCCACATACCCACATAACTGGACAAAATGGAAATATCCATTCTGCTGAATTCCATAAAATAACAAATAGGGCTTACCTCATTATTCTCTACCTGATTTTTTGCAATAGCGATACGCTCACTTATTTCTTCAATAGAATTAGAAAGTGCAATTGTTTTTGGTTCCCAGCCAGTGCTTAAAGCAGTGGTGTAATTCCCTTTTTCATCGGTTGCATAAACCAATTCTTTCATGTTTTTATTTGAAAGATTTCCTTTGTCTTGTGGTACTTCTTCTTTTTTCATCGGGTTCTACTGCTTTGAATTATTCTCTTGAATAAAAAGATTAATTTCTCCTTCTAAAAGCAATTCTTCATTGTTGAAAGTTTGACAACTCATCGTACACAAACTATACGCATCAGTTACAAATTTTGACACTAAGGTTGCTTTGGTGTTGATTGTGCTTCCTGCTTTTGGGAGCGTATGTATTTTTAATGTTTTTATGGCGCTTATGAATCCCACAACGTCAACATCATCTTTGTCTTCGTTATTTTTATCTACAAAATAATCCTTGGCTACAATTGACGAGCAAGTCTGCGCCGCATTTTCAATCAAGCCTGCTTCTGTAAAAATGTTGTTTTCAATAAATATATTATCTTCTTTGATCTTAAAAATAGTTTCAACTTTTTCATTATCAATTATCAAAACCGCATCTACCATGAGCATTGGTGCTCGGTGTGGCAAATATCTTTTTATATCAACTAAATTGGCTGTTTTTTTGGTCACGATGTTCACAATTATTTTGCAAGAACAGTTTTCATTTGACCTTTGGCTATCTCAACATCGTTTAATTTTGTAACAACATCAACCAAGGTTATTCCGCCAAATTCCTGAAGAATCGTAACCGTAGTTTGAATTTCATCATTAAGTTTAGGGAGTTTTTTTATCTCAACATCTTTTATGGATCCGATATATCCTGTTGGAGCTGGTTCTTGTTTCAAAAAAAACTGATAGCCTGTGTGCAAAGCCACTGATTGCGCCATGTGTTCGATCAATCCAGATTCTACAAAGCATCCGTTATGAAAAAAAACAGCGTCTTCTTGAATTTTAAAACCAGAAACCATTGATGTTTCCGT
This sequence comes from Flavobacterium glycogeni, assembly GCF_048286775.1. Taxonomy (NCBI): domain Bacteria; kingdom Pseudomonadati; phylum Bacteroidota; class Flavobacteriia; order Flavobacteriales; family Flavobacteriaceae; genus Flavobacterium; species Flavobacterium glycogeni. The sequence continues at coordinate 219,453 of NZ_JBLVPV010000005.1, read as the reverse complement.
ATAAGAAAACATCTTGTCTACCATTACAAATGGAAATCTTTGTGGTAGTAAATTTTCCACAAAATCTTTATTGAATACTGTGTTTAATATCTCCATAGTTTTTTAGCAAACGGTTAAATACGCAAGGGCATAAGAAAAACGCCCGCTTTCTGGAACAGATAAAAGTATCTTATCTCCTTTTTTTAATTTTCCGGAATTCATCAGTTCTTCTAACGCTAAGTATATAGATGCAGCACCAACATTTCCAACAGTTGCCAGATTCATAAACCATTTTTCCATTGGAATATCTAGGCCTTTTTCAGTAAGCAATTTACTTAAACCCTCAACAAAATAATGAGAAGAAACATGTGGCAAGAAATGATCAATTTGATCTGCAGCAACATTATTTTTTGACAATGCGTCAAACACACTTTGCACTCCCTTATCCAATATAAACTCATCCAATAATTTAACGTCTTGTTTAAATGCAAACAAAGATTCTTTCAGCCAATGTTCCGGATTATAGTCATTCCAAGGTTTTATTTCTCCGTTTTCTAGTTTATCTCCACCAGCATACATACACGTTTCGAGTTCGTATGCATAGGAATAAGCTTCCATCCACTCAATTCTCAAAGAGATGTCTCCTTTGGGTTTGTTTTCCAATAAAAAAGCTCCAGCTCCATCAGACAACATCCATCTTAGGAAATCTTTTTTGAAAGCAAGTATAGGTTGCTCTTCCAGATTTTTTAAATTAACAACTTCATTCTCAAATTTACCAGACAACATCCATGAAGAAAGTTTTTCAGAACCCGTGCAAACCGCATTCTTCGTGCTTCCGGATTTCACGGAAAGAAAACCAAATTTCAAAGAACTCATACCTGCGCAACATACACCCGCAGATGAATTTAACTCAAGGTTTTTATTTTTTAACAAGCCGTGAACCATCGACGCATGAGAAGGCACAAGTACATCTGGTGTCGTAGTTCCACAGGAAAGCAATTCCATATCCTGGGCCGTAAAACTCTCGTCATACAACTCCTCAATGGCATTTTTAGTTAATTCGGCATTGTTATGCGTACTGTTCCCGTCCTTATCAATAGCATAATAACGGCTAACAATTTTGTTGTTTCTTAATATCACTCTTCTTGCTTTGGAAGCGGTATCATTTATAAGTCCTAAATAATTTTCCATTTCGTCATTTGAAATGGCTTCATTTGGCAAACATTTTCCAATTTTTGTAATGTATACTTCAAACATAATTAACTTAATTTACTGAATTCCTTGATAATATTGAATTTCCTTTTTTATTTTTTTAAACTTAAATGGATAGGTAAGAACGTGTAAGATATATACTATTGGCGATATTAACCAAATTGCGAGTAACAAATAAACTTTAAAAAACTTCAGCCAAAATTTTCTCGATTCCTCTTCTTTTTTAATGATAAAGTTGGACCATTTGTGGAATATTTTGTTGGCGGTTCTATCTACAATCACTAGATAGGAACTAATCCTGACAGCATCGATTGCCACTAACTGAGGTTGCAATGGCTCAAAATTATTTTGCTGTAAACTGGAAAGGATTGCGTTTCCAAATTTAGACGATTCCTGAATGTCTTTTGCTGAAACTCCCGGTAAAGGAAAGATCCCTAGATATTTCTTTTTTACGCCCGAGAACATCCATTCGACTATTGTAATCACGCTAATTAAATTGCCAACTCTGTCAACCAAAGCAATATTTCCTTTTAACTGTGCATTGTTTTGTTTCAACAAAACTTTAATTTTTTCATGTGCCATTATCCACATGTTCCTTGAACCACTTATGGTAACAACAGGAGTGTTGTTTAAAAGAATTTTAGCTTCAGCGCTTTTCAAAAAAGAATTAATTGGAATCGATGGCGACAAATACCAAACTTGGTAATTCAAAAGAATTAAATCAAACTTTATATTCAATATTTCTGCAGGAATAGGCTTTAATTGCGTTGGAATTTGTAAAAAAGATTCCGGAAAAGCGCCAAAAAACTCTTCATTCTTCCAAGGAAAAGGAAAGGGATTTTCTAACTGAATCTCATGAAATGAAACGTTTATTTCATCTGAATTCAAAAGCGGTTTTGCAATATTTCTAGCAATAGATTCCAATTGCCCCGACTGAGAATAATATATAACGAGGACGTTTTTCATCTTTTGTAATTTATAAAGTACTAATCTAACTAAAAAAATGCAATTTATACTAATAGACTTTTACTTCCTTGAAAGTTCTTCTCTTATCTGATCTTTTTACATGAATCCATTCTGGCCATGTTGATACATCTTCGGCATCATAAATTCGCAATTTCTGATTGGCATCTTCCATCAATAAATCTTCTGATTTGCAATTCAAAATTAAGGCTGCCGCAATGACTCCTGAATGCGTTGCACCGCCAACTCCATGTGAAAGCGTACTTGCCCCACAGAGATATAGGTTTTCTATTTCTGCTTTATTTTTATACGAAAAAGGACCAACCTGATGTAACGTTTTCTCTGTTCCGTACACATTTCCTTTGGTAGAATTAATGTAAAACTCATTCGTTTTTGGCGTACCTAATTCGGCTTGAACTGTATTTTGTTTGGCATTAGGAATAACCTTTTCGATGTTATTCATCAATTTAAGGATAATTTTTTCTTTGAAAATCATATAGTCTTCAGTATGATACTCTTCTAAATTCTTGAATTCTTGCAAATTATCATAATTTACATAAGTCAGCACTTCAAAATTATGGTATCTCCCATTGAAACTTACAGGGTCTTTCATGGTCGTGCAACTAATAAATACGGCTGGAAACGAATCGCCTTCAGTACAATCATTGTCCATCAAATCCTCAAAATTCGCATCATCATGCTCGTCTTTCATCATCCAGATATTCCCGGAATCAATCCCAAATTGAGTAACATCCATATCTAAAGTCAAGAACAAAATCAACGAGGTAACCGAATATTTTGTTCTTTCTAATTTTTTAATCAAACTTTTGCTTAAATGCGATTTTCCAATTAAATTCAAATAAGTAATGGAAGGATCAGCATTGGAAACAATATTTCTCGCCCAAATTTTTTGTCCGCTTTTTAATTGAACGCCAACTGCTTTTTTGTTTTCAATCAGAATTTTTTCGACATCTTGTTTTACCCGCACTTCACCTCCGTGTTTTTTAATTCCGTTGGTCATCGCTTTTACAATGCCGCCACCACCACCCATGGGATAAAATCCACCATCAAAATAGTGACTCATCACCGAGCAATGTACCGGAAAACAAGCTCGCTTTGGCGAAAGCCCATGATCGCCGCATTGAATATTCAGAACAGCTTTCAACAAAGGGTCTTTTATATGCCAACCAATTACTTTTTTCAGAGGAAACAAGGCAAATTTTCCGAAGTGTTTGGTTCGAAAAGGAACAGTTATTTTTTGCCAAAACCCTTTCAACTTAGGGATTAATTGCAATTCATGACTCACTCTTTGCACTAGAGTTAAATATTCTGTGATGTTTTTTTCTTCCTTTGGAAAACGAGCAATAAGTACTTTCTTTAAATTGGCTATTCCAGCAGGCAGATTGAAGGTTTCATTGTTAATCAAACAATGTTCGTAGGCATTTTTATTCATTCGAAAAAACACCATATCGTTTGCAATACCTAATCCGCGATAGACTTCGTTTAACGACTGTCCTTCATCAAGAAGCCCAACATAATGCACGCCTGGGCTAAATCGCTGACTGTTTAAAGTAAAACTATGACTCCATCCTCCAGGAACATAATGCTGTTCGAGTACCAAAACTCTTTGTCCCGTCCGTGCTAAACAAATTGCCGTAGCTAACCCGCCAACTCCAGAACCAATAATAATTGTGTCAAATTCTTCCATATTTTGCTTTGAAGTTCTGCTAAAATACAAAATGGATGGAATGAATACTGCATTTGTAGTTCAAACTTTATTTTTGGTGCTGATTTCCGAGTTTGTTCCAAAAATCAAAATAATTAAACCATTGCAACGGATATTTTTCAAGCATCGATTCGACACTTGCTACATAAGCTTTCAGCACTCCTTTTTCGTCTCGATGTTTTACTTGGGCTTCTCTGGCATATAAATGATAATGCAAATTGGCTTCTTTCATCACATAAACAAAAACTACTGGAACTTTTAATCTGGAAGCAATAAGAAATGGTCCTGCAGGAAAATTAGCTTCCTGACCCAATAAATTTTCCGACAACGATTTTACGCCTTCAAAATAACGGTCGCCTGTAAAACAAATCAATTCGTTTTTTGCCAAAGCAGCATTGATTTCATAAATATGCGACAGATCGTCTTTGATGATAATGAATTTGATATTTGATTTCTTGGTTATGCCCTCCAGATAGTTTTTAATTGTAGTATGTTCTAAATCAGTAGTGACTAGATTAATTTGAAAATCAAGATCAATTTCTCCAAAAAAATGTTCGGCTATCTCAAAATTACCGATATGGGCGCTGATGAGAACGCCTCCTTTTTTTTCGGATAAAAGTTTTTTTAAGATTTCAATTCCGTCAAATTCATAGGTGAATCTATTTCGCAGACCGGCTGAAATGGAAATTTTGTCAATAATAGTCTGTCCAAAAGTATAATAACTTTTGAAAACCATTTGTTTGGATTTAAAATAGGAATAACCTAATCTTTCCTTGAAATAATAAAAGATGGCTTGATTACTTTTTTTGAGAAAAAGAAAATAATAGGAAGCAACAAAATAAAGGATAAAATAGGCCGATTTTACACCAACCTTTTTAATAAAAAAAACGAAAATTTTATAACCTAAAAGCGTTCCTTTAGATTTACCATCCCATTGACTCATTTTATTTAGACTTCTTAGATTGTTGGACTTTTAGATTTTTTGGCTTTTAAGATGAAATTATTCTATACCATTATGGATTATAAATTCATACAATCTTGACAGACCTAGATCAAACGCATAAAAAATTGAACCACATAGATTCTGTGTGGTTTGAACTCCAATTTATTTTAATGTGTTTGACCCTGTGACAGACCCTCTTTTGGATAACGTTGGGAAAGGATAAATTAAAATGGACTAATATAAAAATCTAAGAAGTCTGAAAATCTATTTTAGCTTTTAGTTTATTTTCAATTAAGTCATAAAAACTTTGGAAAGAGGCAATTCCCACGAAATCAACTTCGACTAATTTTACGCCAAAATTAGATTCGACAGAAACAACTAAATCCACATAATCTAAACTATCTAACCCTAAAGTATCTTTCAAATTAGCATCCGGCTGAATATCATCGGCATCAACCTCAAACTCATCAACTAAAAATCCATTTATCTTCTCAACTATTTCTTCTATATTCATCACTCTATTTAAACTTTTTAACTACTAATGCCGAATTTGTTCCGCCAAATCCGAAGGAATTCGACAAAAATATATCAATTTTTTTATTTAAAGTCGTTTTAACCAAATTTAATTTTTTTGAATCTTCATCAGGATTTTCCAAATTGATATTGGGTGCAATAAAATCATTTTGCATCATTAAAATCGAATAAATAACTTCGCTTGCTCCCGCCATCCAACATTCATGGCCTGTCATTGATTTTGTGGAACTTACATGTGGATTGCTTTCTCCAAAAATTTCATAAATAGCTTTGGCTTCATTTCCATCACCAACAGGTGTTGATGTAGCATGCGCATTTATATAATCAATATCACTTGGTTTTAGTCCGGCTTCATCTAATGCTCTTTGCATTGCAATTGATGGTCCTTCAACATTTGGTGTAGAAATATGCCCGCCATTGGATGAAAATCCATAACCCACAACTTCAGCAACAATGTTTGCACCTCGCTTTATTGCCGATTCATAACTCTCTAAAATTAAAGTAGCAGCACCTCCACTTGGAACTAAACCATCACGAGCCGCATCAAAGGGCCTGGAGGCTTTTGCCGGTTCTTCTTCACTGGGAGAAAAAACGCCCAAACCATCAAAACTGCTCATCGCATATTTGTTGATTTCCTGTGCGCCTCCACAAATTATGATGTCTTGAAAGCCACTTTTTATTAAAAAATAGGCCAGCCCTATAGAATGTGAACCGCTTGCACAAGCAGCGCTAATAGTAAGATTGATGCCTTTTAATTTAAAAATCGTAGACAAATTCATCGTTACCGTTGAATTCATCGATTTGAAAATCGCGCCTGAACCTATTAATGCAGTATCTTTTTTATTTCTAATAATATCCGTAGCCTCAATAACTGCCTTTGAAACACTATCATTGCCATACATGATCCCTACCTCATTTCCATCAAAAAAAGCATCATCAATATTGGCATTTTTCAAGGCCTCAATTGTGGCCATATAAGCGTACTCCGTTTCCTCTCCAAGACTTATTCTTTGTCTTCTGGAAAGTAAATTCTTCAAATCTGGTTTTGGAACCATTCCTGTTAAGGCAGAGCGGAAACCAAATTCTTTGCGTTCTGGATCAATAACAATTCCTGATTTTCCATTATATAAGGAGTCTTTTACTTCGTCTAATGATGTTCCTATGCACGAGTAAATTCCCATTCCTGTGATGACAACTCTTCTATTCATTCTCTTTAAAGTACTTTTTATGAATAAATTCCTCCGTTTATATTGATAATTTCCCCTGTAATATAACTTGCTTTTTTCGAAACGAGAAAACTAACTAAATCAGCCACTTCTTCGGCTTCGCCAAAACGATTTACAGGAACTAATTTTATCAATTCTTTTTCGTCCAGTTGGCTTGTCATATCAGTTCTGATAAACCCTGGGGCTACTGCATTTACAGTAATGTTTCGTTTGGCTACTTCTTGTGCTAATGCTTTAGTGGCGGCAACAACGGCACCTTTTGCAGCAGAATAATTAGTTTGTCCCGGAGTTCCTTTTACGCCCGAAAGTGAAACTATGTTTACAATTCGACCGTATTTATTACGTAGCATTTTTTGGATAAAAAAATTGGTCACATTAAAAAAACCATTCAAACTGGTATTTACTACGCTGGTCCAGTCTTCCGGACTCATCCACATAAACAAACCGTCTTTTGTAATTCCGGCATTATTTACAATCACTTCAACAATCGCCTCTGGATTTGCATCCTGCCATTGTGTTAATTTATTTTTTACTTCATCAAAATCCGTAACATTAAACTGGATAATTTCTCCAGTTGCTCCTTTTTTGATTACTTCCTCTAATGTTTTTTCGGCGGCTTCTTTATTAGCTTGATAATTAATCAAAATATGATATTGACTATCTTCGGCTAATTTTTGACAAATTGCACTGCCAATTCCTCTTGAACCGCCAGTAACTAATGCACATTTCATAATTATGTTTTTATTTTTTTCTCACCTCAACCTTCTTCTACCGAAATAGCTATTGGGGAGGAGAAAATTAGAATTATTTACTTTATTATTTTTGAAAAAGCTCAGCGTTTTCAAACCATTGATTTCCTAAAACGGCACCATCGGGTTTTAAAAAGCCCCATTTACTTTCGTTTTTTACTCTTGCCAAACCGCTTATGAATCCTTTTTCGTCATCTTTAAATATGGATAAAACACCCCCAGCAGTAATCCCGTATTGTGTTGGGATCACTAACTTTCCGGTTTCATTAACAAAACCCCAATTTTTATCTTTTACAGGTGCTAATCCATCTGCACTAAACACTCCTGCATCATTGTAGATTGGATCTATAACAATAGCACCTTTCATATTAATAAAACCCCATTTTTTTCCAACTAGAACGGGTGCTAAATTTTTAACGAATGCTTTTGCTTTATCAAATTTAGGTTCGATTACCCAATTGCCTTTTAAATCGATAAAACCAATTTTATCATTTTTTCTAGCATAAGTGAGATCTTGCGCTAAAAAATCCCAAATTTTATCTACACCGTCTATGGCAATAAACTTATCGTTTACTACCAATCCGAAAGCAGTTCCGTTTTTTACCCAAGTTGCATTTTTAAAATAATTTCCAATTTCATCATAAATTATCTCCACAACAACTTTACCTGTTTTGTCTATAATTCCCCAACGATCATTATTTCTTACTCTTGCAAATCCTTTTTCAAACGATTTGATAACATCATATTTTGGTTGTAAAACAACCGCCATCTTATTGTTTATTAACCCTATTTTATCTCCTTGCTTGAAGAAAGCTACTCCATCCTCAAAATCATACACTTTATCCGTGCTTGGCGATGATTGAACTTCCCCTTTTTTATTGATATAAAACCATTTTTTATCTTTTGATACCACACATATTCCATTGCTGAAATATTTTGCATCATCAAAAGTGGCTGGAATAACCCACTCCCCTTTTGGATTAATGAAACCCCATTTTCCATTATTTTCGGCAGCTGCTAAGCCATCTGAAAAGTTTTTGGATGTCTTAAATTTAGATTCCATTACAAATTCTCCATTTTTAGAAATATAGCTAAAAAGGCCTCCTTTTCTAACTAAAGCTAATTCTTGGGCGTAAGAAAACTGCATTATTAAAAATAGGAAAAAAACGATCTTCTTCATAATTTGTTGTTTTTAAAAATTAAACACCAAAGTACTACTTATTTATAAGATAATCCTTTACTTTTTGAACAAAAGGATACATGACTTGATCTTCTTTAAATTGAGGAATAATAGCTCTTACATCATCATACATTTTTCTGGTAACCGAAGAAATTTTATCTTTTTGCTCTAATGCATCTATGGCTTGAATAATGGTAATCAACTCAATAGCCAACACTTCGAAAGAATTCTCAATCACTTTTGCGGTAATTACAGCCGCATTCGTTCCCATACTTACAATGTCTTGATTGTCATTATTATTAGGAATACTGTGAATGTACATTGGATTAGACAACATCTGATTTTCCGCAGTGGTTGAAGTCGCTGTAAATTGAACTCCTTGCATTCCGAAATTAAATCCTAAAGTTCCAAGATTTACAAACGGGGGAAGAATTTCATTAATTTTTGAATTTAGTAAATAATTCAACTGACGCTCGGCAAGCATCGTTAATTTGGTAATTACAATTTTCAACTTATCCATTTCCAAAGAAATATAATCGCCATGAAAATTTCCTCCGTGATACACGTGTTGATTTTTCACATCAATAATTGGATTGTCATTTGCCGAGTTAAATTCGTCTTCCAGAATTGAAGCCACATTATTTATGGTTTCTAAAACGGGACCTAGAATTTGAGGAACACAACGTAAGGAATAATATTCCTGTACTTTTTCTTTAAAAATATCCTCGGTATTTTCGCCAGAGTATAAATAATCTTCTCTTTTTCTGATTAAAGTACTATCCGAAAGATTTTGTCTCATTCTTGCAGCAACTTCTTGTTGTCCTTTATGACGTTTGGTTTGGTTTAATTCTTCCGAAAAATGATCGTCATAGGCTTGAACAATTTCGTTGATGGCGCAAGAAAATTTTAGCGACCAATCTAATAGTTTATTGGCATGGTGCACGTTCACAACCCCAATACCCGTCATTACGGAAGTTCCGTTTATTAATGCCAGACCTTCTCTTATTTCTACCTGAATGGGTTTCAGATTTTCTATTTCAAAAACTTCTTGTGTTGCTCTTCTTTCACCTTTGTAAAAAACTTCTCCCTCACCAATCAAGACCAATGCTAGGTGCGATAATTGTACTAAATCACCACTTGCGCCAACCCCACCATGTTCGAATATTAATGGTGTAATGTCTCTGTTAATAAATTCCTTCATCAAATGAATTACAGAAGAGTGAACCCCCGAATTCCCTAACGAAAGCGTATTTAATCTTGCCAAAATTGCGGCTTTAACACAAATGGGGCTTAATGGTTTACCTGTTCCTGAAGAATGGCTTCTAATTAAGTTATATTGCAATTGAATTCGATCCTCATCTTTAATACGGTATTGAGCCATTGGCCCGAAACCTGTATTTACGCCATAAATCACTTTGTTTTCAGAGAATTTTTTTAAAAAATTAAAACTTTCGTTTACTCTTTTTAAAACAAGATCACTTATTGATATTTTATTATTTCCAAAAATAATAGATTCAAATTCTTTTAAACTTAAATATTCATTTATAGTGTTCATTCAGCCCTTTTTGATTACCTAAAATAGTTTTTTTTATCAAAAAAATTGTGGTTATTTTGACGGAGCAAATGTAATGCAATAATCAATAATAATTTAAAAATATGTTAAAGGAGTTTGTCGATGTATTAATCATAGGTGCTGGCCCTTCAGGGTGCGTCTCGGCATCTCATCTTTACAACAATAACATCAAGGTGAAAATTGTAGAAAAAACAGAATTCCCAAGATTGGTTGTTGGCGAAAGTCTTATCCCTCGTGTGATGGATCATTTTGCCGAAGCAGGATTATTCGAAAGTCTGGACGCTATGAATTTCGAGAAAAAACTGGGAGCAAGATTCATCCGTGGGGAACAAATTTGTGTTTTCGATTTTAGCAATAAATTTTCTGAAGGTTGGGATTGGACTTGGCAAGTGCCAAGAGCCGATTTTGACAATACGATGGCTCAAGAAGTAATTAGAAAAGGAATTGATTTAGAATTTGAATCGGAAGTCGTGTCTGTTTCTTTTGAAGGAAAAAATTCCAAGACCATTGTAAAAGACAAAGCTGGAAATCTAAAAGAAATTCATGCCAAGTTCATTATAGATTCAAGTGGTTATGGCCGGGTTTTACCGCGCCTTTTAGATTTGGATACTCCTTCAAAATTAGATCCGCATTCCTCTATTTTTACGCATGTAAAAGACAGTAATAGACCCGAAGGCGAAGAAGGAACATTGATTTCTTTTGATGTTTTGGAAACTGAAGTATGGTTATGGGTTATCCCTTTTTCAAATGGAAACACCAGTTTAGGTGTTGTTGGCCCAACTGATTTTATCAATTCCCTATCCGAAAACAAAAATAATGCTGAAGCATTGAAGAACGCTATTCAACTTTCTGACTATTATATCAAACGATTTGGAGGAGTTGATTTCTTATTTGAACCGGTAAAATTGGAAAATTATTCCCGTTCAGTTAAGCAAATGTATGGAGATGGATTTGCTCTAACAGGAAATAGTTCTGAATTTTTGGACCCTGTTTTCTCTTCCGGTGTTGCTTTTGCCACGGAATCCGGGATGCTTGCAGCTAAACTTTTTATAAAAGAATCGCAAGGAATTACCGTAGATTGGGAAGAAGAATTTACGGCATACATGAAAAGAGGCATTAACGTTTTTACCACTTATGTAAAAGAATGGTACACTGGAAATCTACAAACCCTATTTTTTCATCAGCCCGAAAACCCGGATGTTAAACGAAAAATTTGTGCTGTCCTTGCGGGTTATGTTTGGGATGAGACGAATCCTTTTGTGAAGAAACACGATAATGTTATTAAGAATATGGCGCATATAATAACCCTTGAAAAGGAGCAAAAAACAAAAAACCCCAGTATTAGCTAGGGTTTTTGTTTAATAAATTATTTATACGCTTTTTTCAATACCATTTTAGCTAAAGATTTTGCTGTTTTAGCAAATCCTTCGCCAATTCTAGATTCATTACTAAAGTTACTTCCATATTGATCTCCGGGAGCTTCTTCGCTAGAGATTTCTAATAAAATATTTGATTTATCGTTCGTTTCTACAAATTTTAATAAGGTCGAAACTTTTGCAGGTTGTTTCATTACCATTGCATCCCAACCTGGATAGATCCAAACGGTCTCTACAATTAAAGTATATTTTGCCGTTATTAATTCTTCTTGAAAACTAACTTCTTTTTTATCTTTTACAAAAACAACATTCATTAATTCTAAAAATTTCGGGCTCCAGATTAACTCTTTGCTTGCATTCCATTTTTTCATCCAAATATTACCAATTCCTTTCGTTTTCTCATTTAATTCTTTCGTTCGGTCTTCAATATATTGCGCTTCGGTTTTTTTCTCTTTCATTAAAGTCATTTTACTGTAATCAAATTCGACGTTGATTTCCTTTTGATCTTTCAGGAAATCAAAATTCCCTTTTACTACATCCATATCCTGAGCCGTCATTATTGACGAAACAAATAATACTGCTACTACTAATTTTTTCATTTGTTTGATTTTTTTTTGTTTTGTGTAAAAAAACTTACACGTAAAAATATATAATTTTAATTAAACTAAAAATAAAAAAACGCATTATTCATTATATCCTATACCTTCTTTGATGCTGATTAACTTTGAATTATATTTGCAGATTAATTGTCGCCGTTTGCGATGGTGCGTGAGGGATAGAAGCGGCATCCTTTTGTGTAGCTTGCGAAACAAAAGATATAGCGGATAGCCCGACATTGCTGGAACGATAGAGGAAGCAAAGGCACGTCCTAAAAAAATAGATACTAATAGAAGATGAAACATATACGGAATTTTTGCATTATTGCACATATTGATCACGGGAAAAGTACGCTTGCTGACCGTTTACTTGGCGCAACACAAACGGTAACCGCTCGTGAAGAAAAAGCGCAATTGCTTGACAACATGGACTTGGAGCGCGAACGTGGGATTACGATTAAGAGTCACGCGATCCAGATGGAATACACTTATAAAGGACAAGAATACATCCTGAATTTGATTGATACTCCGGGACACGTGGATTTTTCGTATGAGGTTTCTCGATCCATTGCGGCTTGTGAAGGCGCACTTTTGATTGTAGATGCAGCACAAAGTATCCAGGCACAAACGATTTCAAATTTATATTTGGCTTTGGAGAATGACTTGGAAATTATTCCAGTTTTGAATAAAGTGGATTTACCAAGTGCCAATCCTGAGGAAGTAAGTGACGATATTATTGATTTACTCGGATGTAAATTGGAAGATATTATTCACGCTTCGGGTAAAACGGGTTTTGGTGTTGAAAATATATTGGCAGCGATTATCGAAAAAATTCCGCCTCCATCAGGAAATGTTGATGAACCATTACAAGCATTGATTTTTGACTCGCATTACAATCCGTTTCGAGGAATTGAAGTTATTTTCCGTGTGAAAAACGGACAGATTAAAAAAGGCCAAAAGATAAAATTCATGGCTACGGGTAATGAATATTTTGCAGATGAAATTGGTACTTTGAAATTAAATCAAGTTCCGAAACAAGTAATTTCAGCAGGTGATGTTGGGTATTTAATTTCTGGAATTAAAGAAGCAAAAGAAGTAAAAGTAGGAGATACGTTGACGGATGCGAAAACGCCAACAACAAATATAATTACTGGTTTTGAAGATGTGAAACCAATGGTTTTTGCAGGAATTTACCCTGTAGACACTGAAGACTACGAAGAGTTGAGAAACTCGATGGAAAAATTGCAGTTGAATGATGCTTCGTTGGTGTTTTTACCGGAAAGTTCAGCAGCTTTGGGATTTGGTTTCCGTTGTGGATTCTTGGGAATGTTACACATGGAGATTATCCAGGAACGTTTGGAGAGAGAGTTTAATATGACTGTGATTACTACAGTTCCCAACGTTTCTTATTTGGCTTACACCAAAAAAGATCCTACAACACCACTTATAGTAAATAATCCTTCTGACTTGCCGGAGCCATCTCGTTTAGACCACGTTGAAGAACCTTTTATTAAAGCAACTATCATCACTAAATCCGATTATGTTGGTAATGTAATGAGTTTGTGTATCGAAAAACGTGGATTGATCACTAATCAGACGTATTTGACTACGGAACGCGTAGAGTTGACTTTTGATATGCCTTTGGCTGAAATTGTGTTTGACTTTTATGACCGTTTGAAAACAGTTTCTAAAGGATATGCTTCCTTTGATTATACGCCAATTGGGATGCGAACTTCCAATTTGGTTAAAGTGGATATCTTGTTGAACGCTACCATTGTTGATGCTTTATCATCCTTGATGCATGCTGACAACGCCTATTCGATTGGTAAAAAAATGTGCGAGAAACTGAAAGAATTAATCCCACGCCAACAATTTGACATTCCTGTTCAAGCTGCTATTGGTGTGAAAGTAATTTCGCGTGAAACTATCAAAGCCTTACGTAAAGATGTTACTGCCAAATGTTATGGCGGGGATATTTCCCGTAAACGTAAATTATTGGAAAAACAGAAAAAAGGTAAAAAACGTATGAGACTGGTTGGAAATGTTGAAATTCCACAAGAAGCGTTTATGGCTGTTTTGAAGTTGAACGATTAGATTTTTTTTAGAAGAAAGAAGAAAGAGAATAGAATATAGAGAAAACCTGATGATGAAAATTGTCAGGTTTTTTTATTTAAGTTTGAAGGAGAAAATTAAAATATGAAAACAATTAACGGAGAAGAATTTCTAGAAATTTTATATTCAAATAAAGGTGATATTTCCATATCTGATTATACTATTGATTATAATAAATTATCTATTGACTTTGAAAAAGTTAAAACCAAGAATCCTATATTTTTTCAAAATCTAACCTTTACTGGAAAACATTTAAATTTTTATAATCAAACTGAAAAGTTTAAAACAATCATTCAAATTGAAGACTGTACATTTAATACCAGCATCAACATTCAAGGACAATTTGATGATATTTCATTTAGATCTAACACGTTCAATTGCAATAAGTTCCAAATAATTAATTCAAAAATTGGAGTTCTAGAATTTATTGACAATGATGATATGACTTCTGAAAATAAAAAAAATAATATTTTCAACAAAGGTAATTTCAAAATACATAATTGTGATTTCAGTTCCATCTTCTGGCTCAAAAATGTTCAGTTTATGGAAAACACAACCTTTGACATTAGTAGTGTTAAATTTCTTAGTGGTTGCTTTTTTGATTTTACTTCATTAAATAAAATCATGTTTTACAGTTGTGATTTTTTAAAAGAATTCAGATATGACTGCAATTACAATTCTTCCCAATTTAGGGAATGTAATTTTTCAGGTCCAACAACATTTTTAGGTTTGTTTAATGTAAATCTAGGCACTTCCATTTTGTGGCTTGATGATTGTACTTTTTCTAAATTAGCTAATTTCAATAGATACTTTGTGCATAAATTGCTAATCGAAGACACAACTTTCCGAGATAATGTTTCATTACAAAAAACTTATTTGAACATTATAACAATTGTAAGGACTGTTTTCGAAAAAAAAGTATGGTTTGAAAATATTCAAATTAATCAAATAGATAATTGTGATATAGAAACAATCCGAACCATAAAACAAGAACTTCAAAAAGCAGAAAACAAAATTGACTTTAGCAGATTTAGAGTTTATGAATTTAATGCGTACAGAAAAGATATTAGAAAAAAACTAATTGAATTCAAAAAAGACAAAAATCATTTTCATCATCGAAAAAGAGAACCAATTCAATTAAAAAGAGATTTGTTCATACTTGATGTTAGTGATATAATTTCTGAATATGGAACTGATTGGAAAAGAGCAATGAAATTTACTCTAATGACTGGATTTACTGCTTTTTCTCTCTTTTTTATATTAGAAAACATCAAGCTGAATGCTGATTTAAACAACTGGCAAGATTTTCTTTATGGTTATTTTAGATTCTTTTTAATCACAGATTTTAAAAATGAATATTATGAAACAGGAGAAAGTATTTTGAAGTTTAATTGCTTTCTTAGTTTAATACCGTTCATTCTTGGAAAAATTTTAGTTGCCTTCGGTATTTATGAAATGATCCAATCATTCAGAAAATTCAAAGCATAAATTAAATAAAACATTTCCCTAATTATGCAAGATGACACCCCAAAACGATTTGACCGAATCGTAGCAATTCTCATTCAATTGCAATCCAAAAAAATAGTAAAAGCACAGGAATTGGCTGATCGCTTCGAGGTAAGTTTAAGGACAATCTATCGTGACATTCGAACGCTGGAAGCTTCGGGAGTTCCTATTTACAGTGAAGCTGGCGTTGGATATGCCTTAATGGATGGATACAGATTGCCGCCTGTAATGTTTACCCGAGAAGAAGCCAGTAGTTTTATTGCCGCCGAAAAATTAATGCAGAAATTCACGGATACCACTCTTGGAAATCATTATGCTTCGGCTATGTATAAACTAAAAGCCGTGCTTCGAAGTGATGATAAAGATTGGGTTTCAAGCATCGAGTCTAGTGTTTTAATGCAATCTTCCGAGAAGCTTTTTAATGATAAATCCCCAAATACTTTAGCGACTCTTTTTGAAAGTATTGCCGAAAAAACGCAAGTTATTCTTTCGTATGAGGCTTTTGATTCAAACGGAATTACAGTGCGACATATTGAGCCTGTTGGCGTCTTTCACGATAATAACAATTGGTATATGTTAGGCTATTGCCATTTGCGGAATGATTACAGACAATTCCGAGCGGATCGTGTTCACGGAATCAAAAAAACGGAAATCCCTTTTTCATTAGAACACGATTCATTAGAAACTTTTTTGAATAAAAATGAAAGTATCCCAACTACTAAAGTGCTTATTCTTGTAGAGAAAAAAATAGCAAAATATCTGGCATACGAACGAAAATATCATGGCTTTGTTTCTGAAAAAGAAAAGGAAGATAAAATCGAAATGACTTTTATGTCACGCGATATCGAAGAAGGTTTTTCGCGTTGGTATTTGATGTTTGGAGATTATGCCATCATACTAGAACCCGAAAGATTAAAAACCAGAATTTTGGAATTACTGGAAATAAACAGACAAAAATTGATGTAAAAAAAGCTCCTAAAATGAAAATCATCTTAGGAGCTTTAATAGTTTTATCTTTCCCAAAAAAAAGGCGGTTCAATGCCTAAAGCGCGTAAATAGACATATCCTTGCCCACGATGATGCACTTCATTATCAATAAAATAGAAAATATTGTGAATGATTGGAAATTCATATTGCCCAAAAAGATTAAAGGTTTCGCTAAAATCTTCGATGGATAGTTGTTCCCAATACTCGTTGATTTCTTTAGTTGCTTCATCCCATTTTTGAAGATATTGAGATTTAGATGTTAATTCATCCGTGTCTTTTTCACTAAAAGGCTGACTCTCCCGATTGACGATCCCTTTTAAGGCAGGTGAAGCAATTGACAAAAGTTCATTTGTCAATTTTGAAAAAGGACGCATTCCTGCGATGGAAAATTCAAAAAAATCTTTTTCTGGAAAGGCTTCAATCACACGACGTGTCAATGCACGGTGTCCTTGCCAATGTTTTAATAAATCCTGAGGGCTTACTACTTGAGATACTGTTTCCATAATTTTAAAGTTTTATTTTTTACTTCACCAAAATTAAATACGGTCGGTGACAACAGTTTGTCAGTAGTAATTTTATTTATGATTTTTATTTATCCTTCAACCAATCAAATAAACGTTGTGCATCTGCGCCTTTAAATAATTGTGTTCCTTCATTCATCGTTGCCGCTGATCCGCAGGCCACACCCCAACGGATTACTTCTTTCAGGCTTTTGTTTTGCGAAAGTGCCCAAACCATTCCCCCCACCATACTGTCTCCGGCCCCCACGGTACTTTTTTTGGCTACATGAGGAGCTGGAACAAATTCGTAATTATCTTTTGTTACCAATACCGCACCTTGCGGGCCAAGAGAAACAACAACAATTTCGGCGCCGCCTTTGGTGATGATTTGTTTGGCCGCTTTATTTACTTCTTCCAGTTCGAGACGTTCCACACCAATGAGTTTTGCAAGCTCCCCAACATTGGGTTTTATCATATAAACACCTGTTTCCAATACCTTTTTTAGTGCTTCTCCTGAAGTATCTACAATCATTTTTGAGTTTGATTCTTTTGCTATTTCAGCAATTTTTTGGTAAAAATCAATCGATAAATCTTTATTCAATCCCCCACTGACAACCAGAAATTTAGGTTTCAGTTCTCGAATGACTTGAATGATCTCCTCTTTTTCAGCAGATGAAATGGCTGGTCCCGGAAAACTAAAACGATATTGAGAATTCGTATTATCATCAACTGCCACGAAGCTTTCTCTTGTCCAGCTTTGAATTTCGATAGCTTTATACGCTATCGATTCCTTACTTACAAAATCTTCAAGCATTTTACCTGTTGGACCGCCAGAAGTGAATACCGCTAAAGAAGTTCCTCCTAAACGAGAAATTGCTTTAGACACATTGATTCCTCCACCTCCGGCATCATAACGCGGTTCTTCACATCGAATTTTTTGCTCAGGCACCAATCCGGAAAAATGAGCACTTTTGTCCAAAGCAGGATTAACTGTAAGGGTAACTATATCAAATGATTTCATTTTACACGATTTAACTACCTAAAGGTGCGATAAAATTTGGAAAAAATGGTGCAAACCAAGGCGAATATTTCTTCGTATATTTGTAACCAAATAAACTTTTTTTAAATTAAAATAAGTGAATGAAGCGATTGCTTCGTTCCTCGCAACAATCATGATCGAAGATAAAACCCCACAACGCACAAGTATTGCCCAATTAGGAGAATTTGGATTGATAGACCATTTGACAAAAAACTTTGAAATCAACCAACCTTCTACTTTAAAGGGAATTGGGGATGATGCAGCTGTTTTGGATTTCAAAGATAAAAAAGTAGTTGTTTCTACCGATTTATTGATTGAAGGCGTGCATTTTGATTTGGCCTACATGCCCTTAAAACATTTAGGTTATAAAGCAGTCGTAGTCAATGTTTCTGACATTTGTGCGATGAATGCCAAACCAACGCAAATCACGGTTTCAATAGCTGTTTCTAATCGTTTTCCTTTGGAAGCATTAGACGAATTATTTGCGGGAATAACACATGCAGCCCGTGAATATAATGTAGATGTTATAGGTGGTGACACTACCTCATCACAAAAAGGTTTAATCATTAGTATTACCGCAATCGGAGAAGCAGATGAAGAGGAGATCGTTTATAGAAATGGCGCCAAACAAACGGATTTATTAGTGGTTACTGGTGATATTGGCGCAGCTTACATGGGATTGCAAGTTTTAGAAAGAGAAAAACAAGTGTTTCAGGTGAACCCAAATTCACAACCTGATTTAGATGCCTATACGTATTTAATCGAGCGTCAATTGAAGCCAGAAGCCAGAAAAGATGTTCGTACTTTATTGCACGCTTTAGAAATAAAACCAACTTCAATGATTGATATCTCTGATGGATTGTCATCGGAAATTATGCATTTGTGTAAACAATCAAAAGTGGGTTGTAATTTATATGAAGACAAATTACCTATTGATCCTCAATTCATTAATGTTTGTGAAGAATTCAACATCGACAGTACAACAGTGGCAATAAACGGAGGAGAAGATTATGAATTACTCTTCACCATTGCCATGGAAGATTTCGAAAAAATCAAAGGGAATCCAAATTTCACCATTATTGGTCATATGACACAAGAAAGTGAAGGTATTCATTTAGTAACTCGAGCCAATACAAAAATTGCTTTAAAAGCGCGTGGTTGGGATGCTTTAACTCAATAAAACTTCTTTAAAAACAAAAAAACGACACTTTAAAAATGTCGTTTTTTTGTTTAATAAAATTTAAAAAAGTAAGCCTTTATTTTTTGCCTCTCGGATTAAGTCGACATCACTGCCATCCTCTATTTTTAATAGTTCTTTTAATTTTATTTTCCTGCTTTCAATTGCCCCTAATGAAATTGGAATGTATTGCGGGATATCATTTAACTTAGTTCCTTTAGACAAATGAAATAAAATTTGTTTGTCAAATTGGTCAATTTCTATAGTATCTTTTTCAGACAAGTCTAACATTTTCAAAACTGATTCACTATAATATGTTTCATCTTTTATAACTTTATCAAAAGCAAAAAGCAATTCATCAAATGTCAAATCATTTTTTATAACCAAACCACTTGGGTTAATTGTTTTGATAATGGTCTTTATTTTCAACAATTCAGTATACATCGTTAGCAAAATAATTTTGCAACTGGGCATGTATTCAGAAATCAATCTTGCCAAATCCTCGCCGTTATAAATATCTTTTTCTTCATAAGAAGGCATACTAATATCTAAAAAAGCAATATCAAAAGCTATAGTATCGGGATTTGTAATGATATTATATGCCGATTCGCAATCTTTGGCCTGACTAATTAAAAATTCAAATTCTTGAGGATTATATCTTGTAATCGCATTTTTGTATCCTTCAATAATAAAAGGGTGATCATCAACGATTAATATATTATTTTTAGTTGTTGTCTTTACATCTGAGGCAATTGTCATTTCTATGTAAGTATTTGTTTGTTTTCAAATGGAACTGCAATCGTAATAATTGTTCCATTTCCTTTTTTTGATTTTATGTCAACCGTTCCATTGCATTCTATGGTACGAGATTGTATATTTTGCAAACCAATGCCCTTTTTCGATTTATTTACATCAAATCCATTACCATCATCACTTATGGTTAAAAATAAATCTTCCTCAATTTTTTTAAGTTCTACTTTAATAGTATTTGCTTCAGCATACTTATTAATGTTTTGAAGTGACTCTTGAATAATCCTGTATAAATTTATTTTAATCGAATTGCTTAACAACTCCCATTTTATGGTTCTGTCAATACTTGTAAATAATTTAGGCTTGAACGTCTTTTTCTGTTCTTCAAGTAAATTATCTACAATAGCAACGAAGTTATTAATTAATTCTGATTTTTCTCTATTTAAATCATGGGAAATTTCACGAATATCCTGCTCAATGCTTTTCAACTCTGTTAAGTAGTTGTTCCTTTTTTCAACAGCAGTTCCGTCGTGAATTTTATTTAAACTATCTAAGTTCATTCGAATACCAAACATTCTCCCCAAAACTCCATCGTGCAATTCCTGAGCCACTCTTTTTTTCTCCTTAATTCTAATCCCCTCAATGGTATTCTGTTGCGAAATCATTAGATTGTAAATTTCTTCATTCACCTTTTGTTGTTCTTGTTTGAACAATAATTCTCTATTTTTAGTTTTTTGAGCTTTAATCACAAAAGTAAACAACCCCAACATCGCTAATCCACTGAAAATATAAACTAAATTCCTGTTTTGTACTACTAAATCTGTATTTTCACTTTTAATTTCTTCTGTTTCGAACTCTATACGGGTGAATTTATTACCCATTTTTCGTTCAGATTTTTGTAGTTTCTCGCTAACTTGAATATATTCGTTTGCATAAATTTCAGCGTTTTGAGGCTCTATAATAGATAATTGCTTTAGCGAATTTAAAACATTTCGATAATTGTTTGACTTTTGAGATAATTCAAGAGCTTGTTTGGCAAACTGACTTGCTTGTACTCTATCATTTTTTGAAATAAAGTATTCAGATAAATTTATTTTACTTGCAATGACACCCGCCGTAAGTTGTAAACTATCTCTGATTTTTAATGATTTAAAAAACAAATCTGGCATGTCTTGCTTATCGCCCAGCTTAAATTTAGAATACGCTAAATTATTTAACAACATGGCGTATAATGATGGCTTATCTTTAGATACATTTTTCTCTTCTAATCCTCTCTGAAAATATATTTTCGCCTGCTTGTAGTTTTGTCTTTTAAGATAAGTATAGCCAATATTATTATAAGAAGTCGCTTCTGATTGAAAAACAGATGGAATTATTTTATCAATACTGGTTAAAGCTTTATTATGATAAGCCATTGCATTGTTATAATCCTCTAACTCATTGTAAATCAATCCTAATAAATTGTAGGCATCATACAAAATGTCGCTTTGATTTGTGTCCTTTATAATCTTTAAAACTTTAGAAGTCGCTTTTTCAGCCCCTAAAAAATCACTTTGATTGAATTGTAGGTTTGCTTTTTTTATAATTGTTTTTGCTAAATTACTGTTGTCATTTAAATCAGCATACATTTCTTCTGCTTTGTGATAGTAAGTAAACGAACTATCTGGAATTGCCTGAGATTCATAATAATCCCCTAAATAAATATAACCTTTTGCAAGACTAAAAGTATCTTGCTTTATTTCTGATTTTTTTAAAACAAGATGTACCGTTTTTTTATATTCTTTCCAATTGTCTAGATTATAATACCTATTGGCAATTTTAAATAAATTAGTCCTATAAAGTGAATCATTCTCTTGAGAGATTATGATTTTTACGGCCTTATCAATGTACTGTACTCTTTGCTTATTAGATAAATCAAAATCATTTGCCATAATTAAATAGCTTAACAGACTGTCTTTTTGAATACTATCACTAGTTTCAGCAGTCTTTTTGGGCGTACAACCAAAAAAAACAAATAGGGTTAACAATAATATGCTATTAAAATATTTCACTTATAATATCTAATTTTATCAAAAATAACAAAATAAAATTAGTACCATAAAAAAAGGCTGTCAAATTTCTTTGATAGCCTTTTAAATTTATATGAGAAGTTTGTTAATCTACTTTCTTATTCCCCGCACTTGTTGAACCATTCCCAGCAAGATTTAATTGTACATTTTCAATTGTGAAAACTTCTGCTTTATCATTTTTTGTTGTTGAAGTAATTCCTTCATTTGAAGTAAAAGAGGTTAATACCATCACTAAAGAGAATAATCCGATTGTTAAGATTGCTTTTTTCATAATTTGGGTTTTATATTGTTGTTTTGTTTTGACTTACTTTAGAATCACGTTTACACGGAATTCTTTAGTAAAACTACACAGACAACTTCAAAAAATCCTACAGAAAAAGGCGTTTATGGTAGAATACAGCCATTTGATAGTGAATGACCATCAAATTAAAGTGAATGACTGTTTTTTAAATTTCCAGATAATTTCCATTGGAAAAATCAGAAATAATAAGGTCAATATTTACCTTATAGGATTTGGAGAAGGGGAGTTTTACGGCGCTGTTTTTAATATAACACACTGAATTTCCACTATGAATTCTGGAAATATAATTACGGTTTACGATATAACTGTTATGAATTCTAATAAAAGGAAAAGACAAAACTCCTTCAAAATGCTTCAATGTTTTGAAAGCAGTTATCATTTCACCATTATTCAGGTATATATCCGTAGAATTATTATCGGCTTGGAAATAGCAAATATCTTTGGCAGCAATGTACCTGTAATCACCATAGGATTTGATACACAGAATAAGAGATTGGTCTTGATTTGGCGTTTCTTGTCTGATTAAAACTGTTGGTTTTTCATCAATAACTGACGATTGTTCTAAAAAAACTTCTTTTGGAACAATCGATTTATTCAATTTTAAAATTGATTTTATAACATCAATCCGTACCAGTGGTTTTAATAAATAATCGAAAACCTCATATTTTAAAGCCTCAAAAGCCAAATCTTTTTTGGCCGTTGTTACAATAATTTTAGGGATCACTTTCAAATACCTGTGCAGCTCATTAATAAGAGCCAGCGACAAATTACTGGCTGGATTTGCCGGATCGATTTCCAGAAAAACGAGTTGCGGAGTATGTTCTAATATGAGATTTAAACCCTCTTCATAATTATTAGCCGATGCTACAAAATCGAGCTCTGAAAAACTATCAGCCATGGCTTTTGTTTTCAAAACACTTTCTTGATCGTCGTCAATAATAATGTACGAATAATTCATCGATGGTTTTTACTGGAATTGTTAGGTATTGTCAAATATCCAAAGCAAAATACACTTCAAATTATTAAGTAATAACGGTAGTTTTGGGAAACTAATTAAACAAAAAAATTTTATTTAACATTCTAAAAATAAGCATTTAACCCATTTTGCACGGGTGTTGTTAATATGTTTTTAACAAATGTTGATACATTAAGATGAAATGCAAATAAATCCGTTGAAGAGCATTGTTGCTTTTTTAAAAGAAATTAAATTCTCAATTCATTCCTTCAATTGTGCATTAAAAATATTTCATGTGAATACAGAAACAAAAAATTTAGCAGGGGAAAGCCTTTACTCGTTTTCACTAAAGGAAAAGAAAACATCTTTATTAACCTATAAATATTTTGTCCGAATTAACCAACATAAATTAAGTTTGAAAATATATATTTTACAAATTTATCTTACTTTTGCACAAAAAACTAATGTTATGAAAAAACTATTTGTTATAATGTGCTTATCTTCTTTTTTATTTGGCTTTAGCCAAGAAAAAGAAACAACCGATTTCAAAAAAAATGAATTAAAAGGAAATGCACTTATGCTAGTTGCTGGAGCTGTAGAATTCACCTATGAGCGATTGCTTAACGAAGAATCCGGAGCTGGAGTCTCCTTATTTTTTTCTTATGATGAAGATGTTTACACTAAGTTTAGCCTGACACCTTATTATCGTTTTTATTTTGGAAAAAAACCAGCCGCCGGATTTTTTGCTGAAGGTTTTGGAATGCTAAACACGTATCAAGGCGAAACTTATTATTATAATAACGGAATGAGTACAACTATAAAAGAAGAGCAAATCACCGATTTCGCACTTGGTTTTGGCTTAGGAGGAAAATGGGTGACCAAAAAGGGATTTGTATTTGAATTAAATGCCGGAGTTGGAAGAAATTTATTCAATGAAAAAAGCAATGATTACGACCAAAAAATTGTAGGCCGTGGTGGAATTACACTTGGCTATCGATTTTAAAAAACACAAAAGGCTTCTCAATCGAGAAGCCTTTGTTTATTCAATAAACGATTAAGCAAATAACCGAATCTACTACATTTTCATCAACCAGTTTTTCATTGAAACTTCATTCTCGATGATCAATTTTAAGTCGGCAATGTTTACACGGTCTTGTTTCATTGTATCTCTATGACGAATCGTTACCGTTTGATCTTCGATAGTTTGATGATCTACGGTAATACAGAAAGGAGTTCCTAATGCATCTTGTCTTCTGTAACGTCTTCCTACCGCATCTTTTTCATCATACGCCACATTGAAATCCCAGCGCAAATCGTCAATGATTTTATGTGCAATTTCCGGCAATCCATCTTTTTTAACCAATGGTAAAATTGCCGCTTTAGTTGGAGCCAGAACTGAAGGTAATTTCAGCACTGTTCTTGTAGAACCATCTTCTAAAGTTTCTTCTTTTAATGAAGTTGCGAAAACTGCCAAAAACATTCTATCTAATCCTACTGAAGTTTCCACTACATAAGGAACGTAATTCTGGTTCAATTCAGCATCAAAATACTGCAATTTTCTACCGGAGAACTGTTCGTGTGCTTTCAAATCAAAATCGGTACGAGAGTGAATTCCTTCCAATTCTTTGAATCCAAAAGGGAAGTTAAATTCAATATCAGCAGCTGCGTTCGCATAATGGGCTAATTTTTCGTGATCGTGAAAACGGTAATTTGCTGCCCCTAAACCAAGTGACAAATGCCAATTTAGTCTAGCTGTTTTCCAATGTTCGTACCATCTCATTTCATCGCCTGGACGCACAAAAAATTGCATTTCCATTTGTTCAAACTCACGCATACGGAAAATAAATTGTCTCGCAACAATTTCATTTCTAAACGCTTTTCCGGTTTGCGCAATTCCAAAAGGAACCTTCATTCTTCCTGATTTTTGTACATTCAAGAAGTTAACAAAAATACCTTGCGCCGTTTCCGGACGCAAATATAAATCCATTGCTGAATCAGCTGAAGCTCCAAGTTTTGTTCCAAACATCAAGTTGAATTGACGCACTTCAGTCCAATTTCTGGAACCAGATTCCGGACAAGCAATTTCTAATTCTTCGATTAATGCTTTTACATCTTCCAAATCTTCGTTACCAAGAGAGCGAGCCATTCTTTCCAGAATTTCTCTTTCTTTGGCTTTGTACTCCATCACACGGGCATTTGTAGTTACAAATTCCTGTTCGTTGAAAGCATCTCCAAAACGAGCTCGCGCTTTTTCGATTTCTTTGATTGCTTTTTGATTTAGCTTTTCGGCATAATCTTCAATCAAAACATCGGCTCTATATCTTCTTTTCGAATCTTTGTTATCAATCAATGGATCATTGAAAGCGTCTACGTGACCTGATGCTTTCCAAGTGGTTGGGTGCATCAATATTGCCGCGTCAAGGCCAACAATGTTATCGTTCATTTGAACCATTGCTTTCCACCAATATTCGCGTATGTTCTTTTTTAATTCTACTCCGTTTTGTGCATAATCATAGACTGCACTTAAACCATCGTATATTTCGCTTGACGGAAAAATAAATCCGTATTCTTTTGCGTGCGAAATTACATTCTTAAATAAATCTTCTTGTTTTGCCATAATGATGCAAAAATATAAAAAGTGAACTTAAAAAAAAGAAAATTGTTAAAGATTGAAGCATTGATTTGTCTATTTTTATAAATAAATCCCTGATTACATGTTTGAAAGCATTATAAATCTCTTTTTTCCAAAAGTCTGTTCCGGTTGCAGCTCCTTTTTATTGACCAATGAAAATGTAATTTGTACGGTTTGCAGACACGATATTCCACTGACGAATCATCATTTGAATCCAGAGAATGATGCTTTCAAAAAATTTTACGGACGAATTCCTGTACTTCATACCTCGGCATTATTTTATTTTCATAAAAAAGGAATCGTACAAGAACTCATTCATAATTTAAAATACAAAGGACACGAGGAAATAGGAACAATTCTTGGCGAATGGTACGCTGAAGATTTGAAAAAAATAGCACCATTACAATCTGTTGATGAAATTATTCCAGTTCCATTACACCGAAAAAAGTTAAAAAAAAGAGGATACAATCAAGTTAGCACTTTTGGAAAAGCACTTTCTTCGAGTTTAAATATAGATTATAATGATTCGCTGTTGATTCGGAATGTGTATTCAAAAACGCAATCCAAGAAAAACTTATCAGGAAGAACAGAAGGAATCGAAACCATTTTTGATGTTGTGTTTACTGAAAAAGACCACAATAAACATTTCCTTTTAATTGATGATGTTATTACAACCGGAGCTACATTAGAAGCCTGTTCGCGCGCTTTACTAAAAATTCCCGGTTCAAAAATTAGTATTATTTGTATAGCGATGGCGCAATCGTAATTTGGAAATTTCGGTTCTAAAACTTGTA
Source organism: Flavobacterium glycogeni (assembly GCF_048286775.1). Classification (NCBI taxonomy): domain Bacteria; kingdom Pseudomonadati; phylum Bacteroidota; class Flavobacteriia; order Flavobacteriales; family Flavobacteriaceae; genus Flavobacterium; species Flavobacterium glycogeni. The sequence goes on along the minus strand of NZ_JBLVPV010000005.1, from coordinate 192,574 downwards.
TTTAAAACAGAATGGTAATTTAAAACACAGTGGTTTTTTAGCCCTGATTACTTCACCTAACTTTTATTCTCATAGGAGTTCAGTGAACTTCGTTTGAAGTGGAAATCCTTTTTATCAGCCTTTTCGGCGGATAAAAAGATTGCAGCGTCCCTATAGAATAGCTCCTGAAAACAAGTCTGTTACAACTCCAAAGAGCACACTATCAATTAATTTAATGAAATTATAACGAAATAGAATTTCCGTTTCCAAAGTTTAATGTTTAAATTTGAATAAAAATATTTATAAATCATTTAAACAATCATATTATGGCTTTTGAATTACCACAATTACCTTATGCGTATGACGCATTAGAACCTTATATTGATGCGCGTACAATGGAAATTCACCATTCTAAACATCACAATGCTTATACTACCAATCTTAATGCAGCTATTGTTGGAACGGATATGGAAGGTAAGACGATTGAAAATATTTTGATTAATCTTGACCTAAAAAACGCTGCTGTTCGTAACAATGGTGGTGGATTTTACAACCATAACTTGTTTTGGACCGTAATGACGCCAAACGGTGGTGGACTTCCAACTGGTGATTTATTAGTTGCTATTGAAGCTGCTTTTGGAACTTTTGAAGAGTTTAAAGCAAAATTCAGCAAAGCGGGAATTACGCAATTTGGTTCTGGATGGGCTTGGCTTTGTGTTCATAAAGGTGGAAAAGTAGATGTTTGCGGTACTCCAAACCAAGATAATCCATTAATGCCAGGTGTAGGTTGTGGCGGAACTCCAATTTTAGGAATGGATGTTTGGGAACATGCTTACTATTTGCATTATCAAAACAGAAGACCTGATTATATCGAAGCTTTTTTCAATGTAATCAACTGGACGGAAGTAGCAAGAAGATTCGCTTTAGAGAAATAGTTTAAGAAGTTAAAGGTTAAAGTAAAAGGTTAGAAGTTGGGGGTTAAGAGGTTTTATATTGCTTTTGCAATTTCGTACTTCTAACCTTTAACTTCTAACTTTTTTTATTGACTTTATTCCAATAAAAAAGGTGGAATTTCTTCCACCCTTTTTGCCCCAAATCTACCATAAACTTAACCTACTAATGTTATGGTGATTCAAATTTATATCAGTTCTTGGTTGCCACCAAATAAATTAGACGAACAACTTAGAAAACCGATTAAAAACCCATCATCTGCTATATTAGTATGCTCTGGCATCTTTTCCTTCATAGAAATTCATGAATGCTCGGTTTACTACTCGGTTCCCTCCAGGTGTTGGATAGTCACCGGTAAAGTACCAATCTCCTAAATTTTTAGGACAAGCAATATGCAGATCTTCTACGGTTTGAAAAATAATTTTTACTTCAGCTTTTATCTCAGGAGAACTCAACATTTGTGCAATTTTATCTGAAACCTCTTGTGGTTGAAAAGGCGCATATATTGCTGTTACGTAATTTACGACATCAATGTCCTTGAAGTTTTCTTGTGCTTTACATTTCACATATACTTCGTCAACAATATGGTATAAGTTTCTTTCTTTAAGCAATTCTAATGCTGCTTTGAAAGCCACCAAGCCTTCTAGTTTTGCCATATCAATTCCGTAACAATCCGGATAGCGTATTTGCGGCGCTGATGACACGACAACAATTCGCTTTGGATTCAAACGATCCATCATTTTGATAATACTCATTTTCAAGGTCGTTCCTCGAACAATACTATCATCTATTATTACCAAATTATCTGTTGGCTTTATAACACCATACGTAACATCATATACGTGGGCTACTAAATCATCACGACTGCTATCCTCTGTAATAAAGGTTCTTAATTTAGCGTCTTTAATGGCTACTTTTTCGGTACGGATTTTCACTGAAAGTAATTCCTGCAAAGAATCTTTTGTCAAAGTATCTTTATTTTCCAGAATGTAGTTGTTCTTTCTTTGATTCAAGAAATCTTGCGCTGCTTCAACTAATCCGTAAAATGAAGTCTCGGCCGTATTTGGAATATAAGAGAAAACGGTATTGTCTGTATCTTCGTCTATTGACTTTAAAACGGCAGGCAAAATAAGTTTTCCTAAATTTTTTCTTTCTTGATATATTTCGGCATCACTTCCTCTCGAGAAATAAATTCGCTCAAAAGAACAGGCTTTTTTAACCGTTGGTGGAAGAATTTCCTGCATAGAAACCGTTCCGTTTTTCTTGATGATTAGTGCATTTCCAGGTTCAATTTCTTGAACTTTTTCAAAAGGAACATTAAAAACAGTTTGGATTACCGGTCTTTCTGAAGCCACTACAACTATTTCATCATCTTGATAAAAATAAGCGGGACGAATTCCTGCCGGGTCTCTAAATACAAATGAATCACCATGACCCAGAAGTCCAGCCATAGCATAACCTCCATCTAAATTTTTAGACGCACGAGTCAAAATCTTAGCAACATCCAGTTTTTCAGCAATTACTGGCGATGCTTCTCTTTTTGTCAATCCATTAACTTTACATTCTTGGTACAAATCAGTTACTGCATCATCCAGAAAATGACCGATTTTTTCCATTACTGTAACCGTATCCGCCATTTCTTTTGGATGCTGACCAAGTTCAACTAAACTTTGAAAAAGCTCTTTAACATTAGTCATGTTAAAATTTCCGGCCAAAATCAAGTTTCTGTGCATCCAGTTATTCTGACGTAAAAATGGATGAACACTTTCAATGCTGTTTTTACCAAAAGTTCCATAACGAACATGTCCTAAAAACAATTCTCCTAAATACGGAATTTTCTGTTTTTGAAGCGCTACATCATCCGCATATTCTGGATGAGAAGCCATTTCCTCATTTATTCTGTCATTTATTTGAGCGAAAACATCTTGAATAGGTTGCGCATGATTAGAACGAACTCTACTGATGTAACGTTCTCCCGGCTCCACATCTAGTTTTATGCTTGCAAAACCTGCTCCGTCTTGCCCGCGATTGTGCTGCTTTTCCATAAGAAGATACATTTTTTGTATTCCGTAGAAAGCAGTTCCGTATTTCTCTTTATAAAATTCAAGCGGTTTGAGTAGTCTAATTAAGGCTATACCACACTCGTGTTTTAAAGCATCACTCATTGTAAGGTTGTTTGTGTTGTTGTGTTATTCTAAAAAATAAATTGAACTGATCTAAAAAATCGATAAATCAGATGTAATTCCCTGCTAATTTTATTTAACAAAAAAACCCCGTTTCCGAGGTTTCAGTGCATTATAATTCTATATCGAATTGTGTCAGTGATTTGAATTGTTGTAATCTGGACACAACTTCCTCTTTATCTAAATCAACCATCCTTTCTGTTCCAAATTTTTCCACACTAAATGAAGCTAAATTAGAACCATAAATAACGGCATTTTTCATGTTCTCAAAAGAGATGTTTTCACTCTGCGTTATAAATCCTGCAAATCCACCTGCAAAAGTATCTCCTGCCCCAGTTGGATCAAAAACTTCTTCTAATGGTAATGCTGGCGCAAAAAACACTTCTTTTTCATGAAACAAAAGCGCTCCGTGCTCTCCTTTTTTTATCACCACGTATTCCGGTCCCATTTTATGAATTTTTGCAGCTGCTTTTACCAAAGAATATTCTCCGGAAAGCTGTCTTGCTTCTTCATCATTAATAGTGATTACATCTATACGTTTCATTACATCAAGCAATTCCGGTAAAGCACAATCCATCCAAAAATTCATAGTGTCTAAAACCACTAATTTTGGTTTGCTTTCCATTTGATCCAAAACACTGCTTTGTACCAATGGATGTAGGTTTCCTAACATCACCACATCAGCATTTTTGAAATTTTGAGGCACTTTTGGTTGAAAATCACCCAAAACATTAAGCTCAGTAGCCAATGTATCTCTTGAATTCAAATCATTATGGTAAAGACCACTCCAAAAAAACGTTTTTCCGCCTTTTACTACTTCAAGTCCCGAAATATCAATATTTCTTGCTGTTAATAAATCTAAATATTCTTGTGGAAAATCATCGCCAACTACAGAAACTATGGCAGATTGTAAATTAAAAAAAGAAGCCGAAAGTCCTATATAAGGTGCAGCTCCACCTAAAATTTTATCAGTTTTACCAAAAGGCGTTTCTATGGCATCAAAAGCAACGCTTCCAACAATCAATAATTTATTCATTTATATAGGTTTCGAATTAAGGCGCAAAGATAGTTTATAAGTTGTAAAGTTGCAATGCCTCACAATCGTAAAATTTTCACAATTTATCACACTGAAAAACAGCCATTTACAGTAATTTTTCTTCTTCTTTTTCGTAAAAAGCATCGACTGAAAGCTGCTTTTGCATCGAAGCCATAACGGCTAACTCATCACATCTTTCGTTTTGGACATGATTGTTATGTCCTTTGATCCATTTGAAATCAACTTGGTGTTTTCTATACACCACTAAAAAACGTTTCCACAAGTCGGAATTTTTCCTGTCAACAAATCCTTTTTTTTCCCAGCCTAAAACCCATTTTTTCACCACTGAATCTACCACATACTTAGAATCAGAAACCACTAAAACTCTAGTGTTCGGATTTTTTAATTTTTCGAGACCTACAATCACCCCCAACAATTCCATTCTATTATTGGTAGTTCGACGAAAACCTTCATAGAATTCTTTCTTATACGGTTTTCCTACCCATTCCATTACTACTCCATAACCACCGTTCCCAGGGTTTCCCTTGGCAGCACCATCCGTATATATGTGTACTTCGTGTTCCATTTCAGATTTCTTAGATTTTTAGATTGTTGGACTTCTTAGATTTTTAGACTTCTTAGACTGTTGGATTTTTAGAAAAGATAATGTAAAGAGACAAACTTTTTCAGGCTAACTTTTGTTCATCTTAAATAATACATTTAAGCGCTGAATATTTTTTTGAATTTATGAATCAACACAAAAATCTAAGAAGTCTAAAAATCTAACTAATCTATTCTTCCAATAATCTCTCAATTATTTCCGGGAAATATTTTTGTTCTAATTCATGTATTTTTCCGGCCACTTCTTCTGGAGTTTCATCTCCTGACAAGGCTACCTTTTTTTGAAAAATAATATTCCCTTCATCATAATTTTCATCAACAAAATGAATGGTAATTCCAGTTTCCACCTCTTTATTGCCAACAATTGCTCTGTGAATGTACATACCATACATTCCTTTTCCGCCGTACTTTGGTAGTAATGCCGGATGAATATTTATGATCTTATTAGGATAGACTGCAATGATGTTTTCGGGAAATTTTAATAAAAATCCTGCCAAAACAATCAAATCAGGTTGAATTTTATTTATTTTTTGTAATACAATACCTTCAATCAGTTCTTCTTTTGAGAAAATTATTGCTGGAACTCCATAGTTTTTTGCCCTTTCAATCACTAGAGCACTTTGGTTATTTGTAAACACCGCTTCAACCGTTCCAATTTTTGTTTTCGCAAAATACTTTATGATATTTTCAGCATTAGTCCCCGATCCAGAAGCAAAAACCACAATTTTTTTCATAACCTATCCTATTTTAATTGCACAAAAAAAGGCATAAAAATCGAAAATAAATAACATTACGACAGCTTTGTTAAAATAAATTTCATAAATTAGATGTCACATTTATTAACTAAATAGTTGTTTTAAAATAAAGTTTTTTATTTTTGCCAACAAATTAAATTCTAAAATTAAAGATTATGTCAGACATTGCATCAAGAGTAAAAGCGATTATCGTAGACAAATTAGGTGTTGACGAAAACGAAGTTGTAACAGAAGCAAGCTTCACTAATGATTTAGGAGCTGACTCATTAGACACTGTTGAGCTTATTATGGAATTCGAAAAAGAATTTGACATTCAAATTCCAGACGATCAAGCAGAAAACATCGCTACTGTAGGTCAAGCAATCTCTTACATCGAGGAAGCTAAAAAATAATAAATTATACACCCGTTTGCAATCCTGCAAACGGGTGTTATTATTTTTTTTAAAATTAAATTCGAGATTGAATTTCAATCAAAACTATATTTATTGTAATACCCATGGCTCTTTCGTAATAGTAATACAGCAAAGAAAGCATGGGTTTTATTTGTTTAAAGATAACAAAAAATAAAGAATTTATGGTATTAAGACGAGTTGTTGTAACAGGTTTAGGCGCTCTTACACCCATTGGAAATAACATTGAAGAGTATTGGAACGGACTTATTAACGGCGTTAGTGGAGCTGCTCCGATCACTTATTTTGACGCTTCGAAATTTAAAACTCAATTTGCATGCGAATTGAAAAATTTTAATGCTGAAGATTTCTTAGACAGAAAAGAGGCAAGAAAAATGGACCGCTATGCGCAATACGCAATGGTATCATCTGAAGAAGCTGTAAATGATGCCGGATTCAATCTGGAAACTTTAGATAAAGACAGAGCCGGTGTTATTTGGGGTTCAGGAATTGGTGGATTGGAGACCTTTCAAATCGAAATGTTGAATTTTGCAGCAGGCGATGGAACTCCTAAATTCAACCCGTTCTTTATTCCAAAAATGATTTCAGATATTGCCTGTGGTCATATTTCTATAAAATACGGATTTAGAGGACCAAACTTCGCTACCGTTTCTGCTTGTGCATCTTCAACAAATGCTATTATTGACGCTTTCAATTATATCCGATTAGGCCATGCAGATGTTATGGTAACCGGAGGATCTGAAGCGGCTGTAACTATAGCAGGTATGGGTGGATTTAACGCCATGCATGCTTTATCAACACGAAATGACGATCCAAAAACAGCTTCCAGACCTATGGATAAAGACCGTGATGGATTTGTTTTAGGAGAAGGAGCAGGAGCTTTAATCCTTGAAGAATACGAACATGCTATTGCTCGTGGAGCAAAAATATATTGCGAAATTGGCGGTGGCGGTATGTCAGCAGATGCGCATCATATAACCGCTCCACATCCTGATGGATTGGGTGCCAAAAACGTAATGTTAAACTGCTTGAGAGACGCTGGTTTAAAACCAACCGATGTTGACGGAGTAAACATGCACGGAACTTCAACGCCTCTTGGAGATATGGCAGAATCTAAAGCTATACTTCATGTTTTTGGCGAGCACGCTTATACAATGAATCTAAATTCAACAAAATCCATGACTGGTCATTTACTTGGCGCAGCAGGGGCTGTTGAAACAATTTCTTCTATTCTTTCCATGAAACACGGAATAGTGCCACCTACCATAAATCATTTTACAAATGATGAAAGCATTGATTCAAAATTAAATTTTACTTTCAACAAAGCTCAGAAAAGAGAAATGAATGTTGTTATGAGTAATACTTTTGGTTTTGGCGGTCACAATGCTTGTGTATTGGTGAAAAAATTAGAAATCTAATAATTATATATGCGTATAATCAGAAAAATATTTTCAAAATCCCGTTCTCCAGAAGACGGGATTTTTTTTGATTCTATTCAGAAAATCTTGGGTTTTGACCCACTAAACTTAGATTTTTATAAGAAAGCTTTCACGCATCGTTCCTCAAATCGTCTGGATATTTTAGGAAACCCGATCAATTACGAACGACTGGAATTTTTGGGTGACGCCATGCTAAGTTCGGTAATTGCAGCACATTTATTCAGTAAAGCACCCGCTGGAGACGAAGGTTATCTTACTAAAATGCGTTCAAAGATTGTAAGCAGAGAACATTTGAACGAATTAGGGAAGGACCTAAATTTAGTACAATATATAGAAAGCAAAGTGCCAATACAGCATTTTGGGGAAAACATCCATGGTAATATCTTTGAATCACTCGTAGGAGCAATTTATCTGGATAGAGGCTATGTATATTGTGAAAAATTCATTCAAAAAAGAGTTATAATTCCTTACGTAGATATCGCAAGACTCGAAGGAAAAGTAATTAGCTATAAAAGTTTGGTAATAGAATGGTGCCAAAAAGAAAAGAAAATATTTCATTATGATATTTTCGAAGATAACGCAATTGACGGACAACGTTTATTTGGCGTAAAACTTAGTATTGATGACAAAGTGATTGCAAGAGCAAGAGCAACTTCAAAAAAGAAAGCGGAAGAAAAAGCATCCCAACGTGCTTATTTTGCATTTCAAGAAAAAATGGACAGAAAATAATATCAATTTTCATAAAACTATAACGTTTTCGTTCATAAATTAACGAAAACATCTTATTCTGAGAGGTCTATACTTCGTTAGAAATACTATATTTACATCTTATTTTTTCACAAAATGGCTATTCATAAATTGGATCTTGGCGAATTTGACGAAATAGATTACGATCTCATCGCAATTCATACTTCATTAGAAGACTATCGATTGGCTTATTTTATCAATCAAAAGCTGCCTATAAATTTGAGTAAAAGCAAAAATGAAATTCAAATTAATATAAAAGAAGGCGAGACCAATTTTTCGAGATTTTATTATAATGATACCGAAAAAGACGTCTCTTGGGATTTGATTCAAAATAAAAATGAGGTTACCCAATACAAAAAAGAAAATACTCAAAATCTATTTTCAAATGTAACAATGGAAGTTTCAACCAAAGTATTTTTACTTCCGGAATTTAAAAAAGTAGATTACTTTTTAAAAATAGAAAATAACGACGATACCATGAATGTATCCAAAATACAGATCCTATTAAATACCATAGATAACGTATCCACAGTTTATACGGTAGATACAAATCAAATAAAATCAAAAAACAATTTAATTTTTTAATACAAATGCTCACAAACAAAAAAACAAAAATTGTAGCCACACTTGGGCCCGCATGTAGTACAAGAGAAATCATAAAAGACATGATTGATGCCGGTGTAAATGTATTTAGAGTGAATTTCTCTCATGCTGATTACAATGATGTAAAAGAAAAAATTAATATCATACGAGGCCTTAACGAAGAATTTGGCTATACAACTGCAATCCTGGGTGATTTACAAGGGCCAAAACTTCGTGTAGGAGTTATGGAAGAAGGTGTAATCGTTCATGATGGTGATTTAATTACATTTACCACTGCCGAAGACATTCTTGGAACTGCAAAGAAAGTATTCATGAAATACCAAAACTTTCCAAATGATGTAAATCCTGGAGAAAGAATTTTGCTTGATGATGGAAAACTTATCTTTGAAATCGTTGAAACGGATAAAAAAACAGAAGTTATAGCAAAAGTGATTCAAGGTGGTGAATTGAAATCTAAAAAAGGAGTAAATCTTCCTAATACAAAAATTTCTCTTCCCGCTATGACCGAAAAAGATATAGCAGATGCTATTTTTGCTATTGGACAAAACGTTGATTGGATTGCATTATCTTTTGTAAAAACACCAAGGGACTTGCAAGACCTACAAGAATTAATTGCGGAACACTCGGACTATAAAATTCCAATTATTGCCAAGATAGAAATGCCGGAAGCATTAGAAAATATTGACAAAATTGTTGCGTATTGTGATGCTTTGATGGTTGCTCGTGGAGACTTAGGAGTGGAACTTCCTGCTCATGAAGTACCTTTAGTTCAAAAAGAATTGATTCGCAGAGCTAAAACTGCCAGAATTCCAGTAATTGTTGCCACTCAAATGATGGAAACAATGATTACTAGCTTGACACCAACTCGTGCAGAGGTGAACGATGTTGCCAACTCGGTTATGGACGGTGCAGATGCAGTAATGCTTTCTGGAGAAACGGCTACCGGTAACTATCCGGTTCAGGTAATTCAAAAAATGACACAAATTATTGAAGCAGTGGAAGATTCTCCGCTAATTCAAGTGCCACAAAACACCCCACAGATTAAAACAAAACGTTTTATCACTAAAACAATTTGTCATCACGCTGCGACTATGGCTAATGTTATCAAAGCTAAAGCCATCTGTACCTTGACAAATAGTGGCTATACTGCTTTCCAGATTTCGGCTTGGAGACCTAACGCTCATATTTTAGTTTTTACTTCAAATAAAAGAATCCTTACCCAATTGAATTTGTTATGGGGCGTAAAATCGTTCTTGTATGACAAAAGAGTAAGCACCGACGATACTGTGACTGATATAAATGATATCGTTAAAGAAAAAGGGTATGTTGCCAAAGGAGATTTTGTTATTAATTTAGCCGCAATGCCAATAAAAGAAAAAGGAATGGTTAATACCTTGAGAATTTCTGAAATAGAATAGTTTAAAAACTACTTAAATACTTATCTGTCTTATTTCTTTTTAAAAACGAAATAAGACAGATTTTTTTTATTCATAAACGTATTTCGGTCCTACTCTCATTCGAAAAAAATTTAAGACTATTTAAACAATCTTCTGCAAAATAAAAATTATATTTGAGCAACAAATAATCCTACAAACTATGAACTTCAATTCAAAGAATCCATTTTTAAATAATAAAACTTTTTCCACTGCAGTTTCAAAAAATGACGAAGTACATCAAGCTAACATCATTGATTATAACGACGAAATGACTTTGTCAGGAACCATTAATAAAAGTTTAATCTTGTTTTTACTGCTTACCGCTTCTGCAACTGTAATTTGGTGGATGGCTTTTAACGGCATGAATCCAATGGTTCCGGCAATTGGCGGTGCTATTGTGGGATTAATTTTAGTACTTATTTCAGCTTTCAAACCACAATATTCCCCATATTTAGCTCCAGGATATGCGCTGTTCGAGGGGTTATTTATTGGTGGAATTTCGGCAATATTTGAAGCCATGTATCCCGGAATCGTAATTCAGGCAGTAGGCGCAACTTTTGTAACTTTTATGGTTTGTCTGGGATTGTATAAATATAAAATCGTAAAAGTAACAGAGCAATTCAAATCGGTTGTTGTGGCAGCTACACTTGCAATTGCAACCTATTACCTTATATCTTGGGTGTTTTCTATGTTTACCAGTTTTGTTCCCGTGCATTATGGAAACTCAATGATGAGCATTGGAATCAGCATTTTTGTTATTGTAATTGCCGCTTTAAATCTATTTTTAGATTTTGATCGAATAGAAAAAGGTGCCGAACAAAAAATGCCAAAATACATGGAATGGTATGGCGCCATGGGATTAATGATTACACTGGTTTGGTTGTATATTGAATTTTTAAGATTGCTATCTAAATTGAACAGTAAGAATTAAAACCATTATAAAAAATTTCATAAAAGAGAAAACCTTTCCAATTTGGAAAGGTTTTCTCTTTTATGCCGCTTTCTCAAAAGCTATGTAGTGGCTTAACTGCCCTTTTGTATTGAAGACTGGAAATCCTTTTATCTTACATCCATAAACATCTCCATTTTTTTTATAATTCACAATTGTTTTTTCAAAAGGTTCTTGAACTAGTATTGCACTACGAATTTCGTTCAAAATTCTCAAATCGGTTGCTGCACCTTGAAACATCTTAGGGCTTTTACCCAGAACTTCTGCTTCCAGATAACCATTCATTTTCATCATATTATGCGAAGCAAAAACGATGTTTAATTTAGTATCTGTTACAATTATTACTTCTTCTTGTAGTCTTGTTTTTAAATCCCAATTATTACGAATCCATTTATTTTGGGAAGCAAGAGCATCCAGTTTATTTAAATCCACAAAGAGATTTTTAATTAAACCTAAAAAATCATTATGGAAATCCCAAGAAGAAACAGGAACTGTTTTTACGCTTAAACTACTGTGATACTTAGCAATTGCCTCTTCGTATTGTCTAAAATTACTCATGCCTTTTTATGTTAAAAAACCAAATGTAATTTTATTTATAAAAATAAAACCACATATTTCAGACTTTAACCATTGTTGAACGAGTCAATTACTTAATTAAAAATCAAATTTCAACTGCACGACAACAAACTTCTTCTCTTCGGTATTTAAATTGCTGAGTGAAATTCCAAGTAATCGAACAGAGTCTTTCATGCGTTCTTGATAGAGCAACTCTTTTACAATTTCTAAAATCAATCCTTTATCTGAAATAAAATAAGGCAAAGTTTTACTCCGGGTTTGCTGTGTAAAGTCGCTGTATTTTATTTTTAAAGTGATTGTTTTTCCTGCTACATTGTATCTTTTTAATCTTTTTTCCAATGCACCGGCAATGACCTCCAATTTCTCAATCATGAAAATTTCTGAAGAAAGATTAACATCAAAAGTATGTTCGGCAGCAACTGATTTTGTAATTCGGTCTGATTTCACTTCGCTGTTATGGATTCCTCTTACTACATTGTAATAAAAATTTCCCGATTTTCCGAAATGTTTCTCCAAGAAATCCAATGTTTTGCTTTTCAACTCCACTCCGGTAAAAATTCCCAATTGATACATCTTTTCAGTAGTCACTTTTCCAACACCATGAAATTTTCGAATGGGTAATTCTTCCAAAAACGAAATAACTTCATCCGGATTGACCGTTTTTTGACCATTGGGCTTGTTGTAATCACTGGCAATTTTAGCCACAAACTTATTCACTGATATTCCTGCCGAAGCCGTTAAACCCACTTCGTTGAAAATACGCTGTCTTATTTCCTGTGCCAATAATGTCGCGCTTGGATTTCCTTTTTTATTATTGGTAACATCTAAATACGCTTCATCAAGTGATAAAGGCTCAACCAAGTCCGTATATTCATAAAAAATCTTTTGGATTTTACTCGAAATTTCCTTGTATCTGTCAAAACGCGGTCTTACAAAAATGAGTTCTGGACAATTTTTTTTGGCCATAACCCCACTAATAGCGCTTCGAACTCCGAATTTTCTAGCTTCATAACTTGCCGCTGCAACAACTCCTCTATTTTCTGAGCCGCCAACAGCAATAGGTTTCCCACGCAATAATGGATTATCCATTTGCTCCACTGAAGCATAGAAAGCATCCATGTCAACGTGTATGATTTTTCTATTTGGAATTAATTCCTGCATCTAAACTGATTGAATATCCAACACTATTTCCTAATGATTTATTAGCGCTAAAAATTATTTTTGATCTTCCACGTGCAAATAGTTTTCTACAACCGCTGATTTATCTTTCTTTTCCGTTGGAAAAAAGAAACTAATGGGTCTCGACTTGAAATGATTCCAAATGGAAACCGTAACAAATCGCAATTCGAATAATGAGATGGCTCTCGAACGAAATGCAAGCCCTAGTGAAAGACTAAAACTTACTATAAAGTTAACCAATCCTATAATACCAATCCCAAAAATACCCCAGAATAACATCGAGTCGCTTACTGCATAATTCGCACCGTATAACGCCAGAGCGAGATTTCCACTTCCAAAAGTGATATGTCGAATATCAAGATTCAATCCCAAAAACAAGCCAATAGATGCCGTACTTCCCATGAATATTCCAAACCAGAAATTTGAAATAATCCCAGCCCATCTTTTTCTGTATAATTTGGCTAATTTAACCGTTCTGTCTTTTCCAAAACTCCTTTTCAGCAAAGGGTGTTCTGTAATTCGAAAATACACTTGATTGTGTTTATCCCTGTTTGCAATACTTCCTGAGATGATTCCTGACAAAAACAAAAATACTCCTGCAATAGCCGCATGAAATATGGCTAAAGAGTGAATCGGACTCAAATCAATAAGTAAGCCTTCCCATTTAGTTGCAGCAATATTATACTGTAACGTATAATCAATACCCCAGATTCCAAGTAATGAAACCGGAAAAGCCATGATTACATTCCCCACAAAAGCGATAAACTGAGAACGAAACACACGTGCAAAAAGAATAGCAAAAGCTTTATACTTTTCGGCATCTTTTCCTTTTTTTATAACACCTTCCTCCAATGCTTTAATCAAAGCTGAAGCTGTCATAGCGGGTTGTTTTGTTGCCAAGGTAAATCCCAGAAGATAAATAGCAATAAATCCAAAAGCATAATTCATACTGTAAAGGAATGCATGCCCAAAAAAACTGGTATCAGCTTTAGAAAGTAAAACTTTAATGATGCATAAAATACCTACTATAAATCCTCCTCCTAAAGCAGTTCTAAACATTTTGAAATACTCTTGTCGGCTCTCAGTAATATAATGCTCCCCTGTTTTAGCCGTATGTTGCGTTATTTCATAGGAAATGAGTTGGGTGCTTTCGCCAATAAATTTCCTAACATTGTTTTTGTAGCAATTGTATTTAATCAAGTGCAAAGCCAATGTAATTCCGTTATTTTTTTTATCACTTCCTTTTTCTATAATCAATAATGAAATTAAAAATTTAAGTCGCACTAATTGCTGTCTGATTTTTAATAAATTCTGATTTACACGAAGTGAAATTCCGTATTTTGAACTATTATGAAATGCTTTCTCCACAAAGTCTTCGCATTGTTTATGTAAAACTAACAGCTGGGCATAGGACAAATCATCGGGTTTAATAAAATGGTTTTCAGAATTTCTAATTCGGTCTTCAATCAGGAATAATTCCTTTTCAAAAGCTGTAAAAGGACTTTCGTAATCATCAAATTCCGGAACCATTTTGATAACATCGGTTTCCAAGGCACGACCACTAATTCGTTGCGTAATTAAATCCATTGCAACTAATAATTCCGACAAAACTGAATTAGGTGCTACACTTTCATAAATTGATTTGAATTTGAAAAGCCTGTATAGTTCTTCCAATTGACTGGATGGAATTTTATTAATCCAAATCGTATCGTTGGCCAAATAGAAAACCTGATTAAGAATATATTCTAAAGTATCTTTTTGAGGCTGGTAGGGCAAAAACTTAGCGAAAATTCTTTTTTTGACTTCAAAAATAAAATCTACATCTTGTAGAATAGCTGCGTCAGAAAGTATTTTGTTGAATTTTTTATCTTTTACTATTTCTTTGAGATATATCGAGAATTGTTCTCTGCAAGAATCATTTTCATTGAAAAAAGAAATGATTTCCTGTAAATCAACCGTTTCCAGTTTTTTAATTTTTAAAGGTCTAATCAGCCTAATCAAATCGATTAAGGGTTCTAAGCTATCTTCCGTTTCACGCCAAGATTGGTTTTCCCCAAAAAACTTAATTAGTAGTGCTGCTGGTGTTGGTTTAGATTTTACTTTAAAAATTGGCATATTTGAATTCATTCGGTTTTTGTAAAAATACAAATCGACCCAACAACTTCCATTAACTTATTCATAAAATAATTGTTATACCGTTTGAACATAGAATTTACTGGATTATATTGTTGTGGCTTTGTCAAATGACAAATAGACACTGTTTTATTCCATTAAAAAGAAAGCTTAAATGGTATAAGTATGAAAAATAGAAATATTTGATACCTTTGAGTTTCTGGATTAGCCCAGATAGAAGTGGAAATCTTCGATTGAAAAAAACTATTTTTTCTTTTTAAAAAAGAGCGACCCAAGAAGCTCCTTTTTTAAAAATAGAAAAAAAGTTTTATGATTGAGAAATTGAAATGAATAGCTGGTCCCGATAGCTATCGGGATAGCTCCAAAATATTTATAAAAAATGATTGAAATAGAAAGAAAATTTTTGGTTTTAAATGATTCATTCAAAGAAGAAGTTTTCGCACAAAATCATATTGCGCAAGGGTATTTGAGTTCGGTTCCAGAACGTACGGTACGGGTGCGCATAAAAGGTGACAAAGGATACTTGACCATAAAAGGGATTTCAAATGATTCCGGCATGTCTCGTTTTGAGTGGGAAAAAGAAATTCCTGTTGCTGAAGCAAAGGAATTATTATTGTTATGCGAAAAAGGCGTTATTGACAAAACCCGTTTTGAGATAAAACGAGGCAATCATGTTTTTGAGGTTGATGAATTTTATGGTGACAATGAAGGGTTGATTGTCGCTGAAATTGAGCTTGATTCTGAAATGGAAACTTTTGAAAAACCAAGTTGGCTAGGTGAAGAAGTGACAAACAGTAACCGTTATTACAATGCTTATTTAAGCACTAATCCCTACAAAAACTGGTAATTTAATTGCTTAATACCGCCATTGTCACTTTCATTCCGCCGCTGCTTTTATTAGAGGTAATATCCATAAAGGCTCGTTTTGAAAGGTCAATTTCTCTAGATTTTACAAATGGTCCTCTATCGGTAATTTCCACAATTACGGACTTCCCATTTTTTTCATTGGTCACTTTTACTTTTGTACCAAAAGGAAGTTTTTTGTGTGCGGCAGTATACTTGTTATTATCAAATCTTCTACCGCTTGTAGTCCGTCTTCCATTAAATTTATCGGCATAATAGGATGCATGCGCCTCCTTTTTATAGATTTTAAATTTTCCTAATGAAGTTATTAAAGAATCTAATTTGTTATCTTGTAATTCAATTACTGCTTTACCTTTTTTAAGTGTGTCTTTTTGTATTGCTGCTTTTTGTTTATCTGAGATTGAACTTTGGCTGCTGACTAAGCTAACAATTGCAAGTAAAAAAAATAATGTTATTGATTTTTTCATATATATCGTATTAGTTAAATCTATTTTACAAAAACCATACCTAGATAAGAAAAGCCCTATTTCTAGGGCTTTTTTGGTTTTTTAAAACCAAATTTTCCATGGAATCCTACTTAAGATAAGTACTAATCCCAAGCCATAAAAAATAGAGAAGGTTTTGAATTTTGATTCGCCAGCTATTAATTTTTTATGCTTAGACCAACCAATTGTGATTAGAACAATTGCAATGATATTTATTAACGGATGCTCTAAAGCCAGCAATCTGCTTTCGGTTGTTAATCCACCCATTCCAACTGCTTTTATCATATTTAATCCATTAGGCGACACAAAATATAAAATCAACCCAACTAACAATTGGGTGTGTATTGCTATTAATGCAAACAATGCAATTTTCCTGTCTTTTGAAGTAAAATCTTTTTTAGAAAACATCCCAATAAAGGAATTAACCACCGCAACCACTAATACTAAAAGTGCTAAATACCCCCAACCGGAATGAAATTTTTGAATAAAATCGTACATAAATAATGTTTTTGTTTTAACAAATATAAGAAAAAAAGGCATAAAAAAACCCTCATTTCAATTGAAATGAGGGTTTCACTATTTTAAACTAAACTAGTTGAACGTGTAACGAACACCAGTTTGCATTTGCCATCTTGATGAGTTCAAACCTACATCATCAGCTTGATTAATGTTGTCACCTATAGTTGGATTGTAGCTAAAAGTAGGTGTGTTAGTACCCGTTACGAAACCAACTTGTGTTAGCAACTGTACTTGGTCATTGCTTGTAAAATATCTTTTACCCCAATTTTTATTTAAAAGATTGGTGAAGTTAAAAATGTCTGCAGTAAACTCTAATGTATGTTTCTTTTTACCAATGTTAAAAGTAAATTCTTGTGCGAATTTTAAATCAACTACATGGCTTGTTTTTAAACGATCACCATTACGCTCAGCATAATCTCCTTTTCTACCTCTCAAGTATTCATTACCTTCAATAAAAGCGCTTAAAGCATCCCATTGTTGTTGAGGAGTTAAAGTATTAGAAGAAGTAGTAACAAGTCTGATCTCACTTTGCGCAGCAGGAACATAAATCAATGCTGAGTTAGAGAATGTATCTTGCAATAAACGTCCGTTATCAAAATAAACATAACTGATTGGAGTCCCTTGCGCTCCTTCATAGAATACACCAATTCTAGATTTAGTAAATTTATTCCATTTGAATGTTGCATTACCATTAGAGATAACTCTTCTTCCTGGATCAAAATCAGATCTTGAAAGCGCTAAATAGTTTGCACCATTAACTGTTTCAGTATTATTCCATTGTGAACTGTTTTGAGAAGAAGTCGCATCAAGTAGAACAGTAGATTTACCATAAGAATATGTTCCAGAAATATTAGCATCAATGAAATCAGATCTAAAGTTTTTAGCTAATGTAAAAGCTACATTATACGCTTTACCTTCACTTGTATTAGAACCTAAATATACTCCTAAATAAGAGTTATCAACTCTATTAAGACTCCCATTATAACGAGGTCTTGTATCAGGACCCGTCAAATTACTTGATGAATTTCTGATGTTTAAGTTTTCGTAGGTAACTGCGCTGATGTTATCATTATACGTAATTTCAGAAGTCAAAACAAAACCTAAAGGTAATTTTTGATCAACAGCAAAACTCGCTTTGAAAACTTGAGGCAATTTGAAATCTTTTGCAAACAAATCAACATTTCCACCTCTACCGCCTGAACCTGGTCTAGGATTAGATGCAGGAAGTGGAGCAATTTGACTATCAACACTTGGGTTTGGATTGAAAAATGGTGCTGGTCTTGGTTGCGCTGTAGTATTTTCGATTGAAATAGCACCTTGAGTAACACCATTGTTGTTATAAGTTCCACCTGGCCATACTAATGGTAATCTTGAAGTAAAGATTCCTAAACCTCCTCTAATTTGAGTAGCTTTTTTACCATTTACATCATAATTAAAACCTAAACGTGGTGCAAAATGAGCTGTGGTATTAATTCTTTCTCCTACTCTAGCTCCTTGCAAATTTTTACCGGCAGCTTGTAACAAACCTATTGTTCTGTTATTAAAATCATCATTACCCATACCATTTTCCCAAACTGGTACATCAACTCTCACACCATAAGATAATTTAAAATTATCAGTTAATCTCATGTCATTTTGTAAGTAGAAACCAAATTGTTTAGTTCCAAATTCAGCAGCTCCTAGTGACTCATCTCCACTACCTCCTATCAAAGAGTAGTTCATTTGAAATCTGTTAGGTCTTCTATCAAGTAAGAAATCATCTAAAGTACTATATCTATAAGACCCATAATTGTTTCCAAAAAATACGTTTTTGGATTGAGAAAATTCATTGTGAGTACCAATAGTAATTTTATTCATTCCAACATTGATCTCAAAATTATCTGTGATCGTCAAAATCTTTTGATCTAAAAGATTTGCTGTAGAAAACCCTTCTGCTCCAAAGAAAATATTTCGACCGGCTCCGTCGTTTATTTGTACAGTTGGAAATGGATCTCCAGCTGCATCTCTATCATCAACAACACTCGTATAGGCAACAACTAAATTGTTTGAGAATTTATTTCCAAATCTTGAGTTTAATTCTAAAGCGGTAGAGTTCGTTTTAGAATTAAACAATTGACTACCATTTATGAAACTAATTGAAGTCGCAGAAGAACGGCTTGGAGAAAATTGTTCAGCAGCAACGTAACTATGCTTTAAAGACAATTTGTGGTTGTCATTAATATTCCAGTCTAATTTACCGATAATCTTATCACTTACAAGTGTACGTACATTATTTTCAAAAGAACCTGGATCATAGCCGTAAGTAGCAAGCTTAGTTCTTAATTCTCCCAATCTATTTCCTGACAAACCTGTGTAAGTTGTCGGATCAAAAGGCTGTGGTGTTTCATTGTCTTGTCTTTCATAATTTATAAAATAAAACAATTTATCTTTTACAATAGCTCCACCTGCACGAACACCATACGTTTGAGCTGAAAAATCAGCTAATTTCTGTCTTCCATTTGCTCCAGCTAATGAAGGAGGTGTTTTTCCTGCTAAAGATTCATCTCTATTAAAAAAATAAGCTGAACCTTCAAAATTATTAGTTCCTGATTTAGTAATCGCGCTAATTGCTCCTCCTGCAAAACCAGAAAGCTTTACATCATAAGGAGCTACGCTTACTTGAAATTGCTCAATGGCATCAATAGAGATAGGACTTACTCCTGTTTGACCTCCATTAGTTCCATTTGCAGCTAATCCAAAAACGTCATTGCTTACAGCACCATCAATGTAAATAGCATTAAATCTATTGTTTTGACCTCCGATAGATAAGACATCATCCCCTCTCAATTGAGCTTGCGGTGTTAGTCTTGCAAAATCCGCAATGTTTCTAGACAAAGAAGGCAATGCTTTAATCTTATCTGAATTAATTACTGTTTGAGCTCCAGTTCTTTGTGAATTAAAAGTATTATCTCTTGAAGTTCTAACTACAACCTCTTGCAATTCATTTGATTCTTCTTGTAATACAACTTTAAAATCTTTTGAATCACCTAATTGAAGGTAAACTTCACTATCTTCAAATGTCTTAAAACCAATAAAAGTAATAACGATTTTGTACGGACCTCCAACTCTCATATTTGAGATTCTGAAATTACCCGTATAATCTGTAGATGCAGTGTATCGAGTACCTGATGGCGTGTGGGTTGCAAGAATTGATGCTCCTGGTAAGGATTGAGAGTCCTTATCATAAACATTACCGCTAATAGAAGAGGTAGTGTTACCCTGTGCGTAAACACCAGGATTGGCGAACATTAGTACAACTAGAATTAAAAATAATTTTAATAATTTTTTCATATTGTTTAATTTATTAATATTTGGCAAAAATATAACATTTTTGACTAAAAAAGTTAACATAACGTTAAGAATGGCATATTTTTAAGTAGGATTTTTTACCTTAAAATGATTTGTTCTGTTTTTTTGTTAAAAAAATACATAATTACTATTCATGCATAGTATTTTTGTATTTTTAATTAAAAAAATCGCGGCATAACTGAACACAAAATATCCTATTAATTCTAAAAAAAAATCATTTAATCTCCTAAACGACAAAACCTTGACTTAAAAAAGCCAAGGTTTTGTCGTTTAGAATATCCATTAAGAATAAAAAAACTTATTTATTCATCAGAAAATGATTCAATAAAAAGGTTGTAGAACTGTCATGATTTTTGACTGTTTTTGTATTAATCTCCTCCAAAATAGAATTCGCCAACTGTTTTCCTAATTCTACACCCCATTGATCAAAACTAAAAATATTCCAGATAATTCCTTGTACAAAAATCTTATGCTCATACAAAGCAATCAAAGAACCTAAAGTTTTTGGAGATAATTTCTGGATTAAAATAGTATTTGTAGGCTTATTGCCCGCGAAAACTTTAAACGGCAAAAGAAATTTAGCTTTCTCTTCCGGAATACCTTGTTTATCGAATTCAGCCTGAACTTGTTCTACAGATTTCCCATGCATTAACGCTTCCGTTTGTGCAAAAAAGTTAGACATTAGCTTATCATGATGATCATTATCTCCATACAAAGGAGCTACAAACCCAATAAAATCTGCAGGAATCAATTTTGTTCCTTGGTGAATCAATTGAAAAAAAGCATGTTGCGCATTAGTTCCCGGCTCTCCCCAAATAATAGTCCCCGTTTGATAATTTACCGGCTTCCCATCACGACCTACACTTTTACCATTACTTTCCATAGTCCCTTGTTGCAAATAAGGAGCTAATTTTTGTAAATATTGCGTGTAAGGAATTAAAGCCTCACTTTCGGCACCAAAAAAGTTATTGTACCAAACACTTAATAAAGCCAAAATTACTGGCATATTTTTGCCGAAATCGGTTGTTTTGAAATGTTCATCCATTTCATTCGCTCCTTCTAACAATTCATCAAAATTATCGTATCCAACTGCTAAACTTATCGTAAGTCCAACGGCACTCCACAAAGAAAATCTTCCGCCAACCCAATCCCACATAGGGAATACATTGTCAGGATTTATCCCAAACTCTGTTACTTTTTGGATATTGGTAGAAACTGCAACAAAATGCTTCGCCACATCCTTTTGAGTCGTCCCGAAGTCTCGGGATAAAAACCATTTTCTGATAGTTTCAGAATTGGTCAGTGTTTCCTGCGTTGTAAATGTTTTAGAAACAATTACAAAAAGTGTCGTTTCCGGATTTAGTTTTTTTATAATTTCATTTACATGATCTCCATCCACATTGGAAACAAAATGAACGTTCAGATGATTTCTATAAAATTGTAATGCCTCGACAGCCATAGCAGGGCCTAAATCAGAACCTCCAATACCTATATTAACAACATCAGTGAAAGATTTTCCCGTATAACCAGTTCTTTCACCTGAAGTGACTTCATTAGTAAATGCTCTTATTTTACTTTTTACTTCATAAATTTCAGAAACCACATTATCCCCATCAACATTTATAACCGTCGATTCTTTGGATCGCAATGCAGTATGAAGAACTGCTCTATTTTCGGTTTGATTGATTATTTCGCCATCAAAATAGTCTTTAATGGCACTTTTAAGACCTACTTCATCTGCCAATTCCAATAACAACTGAAGTGTTTCTTGATTGATAATATTTTTTGAATAATCAATTAAAAAATCATTCCATTTCAAATTGAATTTTTCAGTTCTGCTTGCGTCCAATTGAAATAGTTCCTGCATCGAAGCTTTTTGCATTTCGTTGTAATGCATCTCAAGTTTCTTCCAAGCGTTCGTTTCTGTTGGGTTTATCGTATTTAAAGCCATTTATAGGTAGTTTGTAGTATTATTTAAATTCTGGCAAAAATACTGAAATTAGTTTTAACGCTAAATGAGTTTTGAATTATATAACAATTTAGCAGGAAAAACACCAAATAGTGGTTGACATATAATCACACTAATTGTTTCTATTTATTCGCCAAATAAATCTTTTTAGTTAATTTAAATTGTTGATTTATAAATTGGCAACACTATCTAATTCAAACTTTAACGGAGTAATCGTTTTAATGTACCGATCTTTATTTCTTCCGCTCATCGGTTCGCCGCTAGGCAATTTAAGTCTTAGTGCATCCACTTGCTTACCGTTTTTCCAAAATCGATAACATACATGCGGTCCGGTTGCCAAACCTGTGCTTCCTACTAAACCGATAACCTGACCCTGACTGACACGTTGCCCTCGTCTTACCAATATTTTAGACATGTGCAAGTATTGTGTCGAGTAGGTTCCGTTGTGCTTTACTTTTACAAAATTCCCGTTTCCGGCCGTAAAACCACTTTGCTCCACAACTCCGCCAGCCGTTGTAGTAATAGGCGTACCGCGTGGCGCCGCATAATCCGTTCCTTTGTGCGCTTTCCATCTGTGTTGAACTGGATGAAATCGACTAGTTGAAAATCGAGAGGATATTCTACTGAATTTTATTGGAGATTTAAGAAAGAAATTTTTTAACGTTTTTCCATCTTCATCGTAATATTCTATTTTATCTGAGTCCGGATTTTGAGCAAAAGGAAATGCGTAAATAATTTTTCCTTTGTATTCAAAAAAGGATGCTTCCAGTTCTTCCACTCCATCATAAACAGAATCATTTATGAACCGTTCCGTAAAAGTTATCGCAAAACGATCTCCTTTTTTGAGTTTCATAAAATCAATGGAATAAGCATAAATTTTAGAAATTTTACTTGCCAATGCCCCTTCAATCTTGGCATTGCCTAAAGTCTCAGACAATGATTCTTTCAAAACCCCGCCAATGGTGCGTCGCTTAATCGTAATGGGTTTTGTTTTTTTATAAACAACAACTGCAGTGTCACGTAAATCAATTACATAATAGTTCAATGCATCCGGCTGATAGATAAAAACCTGTAAATCGTTCTTCTTGTTTTTAGACCGAAGCAGTGTGTAAGGCTTATTGAATCTAATAGACCTGACATCAAACGTATCTTTGACCTTAGCAATAATATCATAGACTTTTTTGTCTCCAATATTTTGCTTTTCAATTATAGTTCCAAAAGTGTCTCCCTTTTTTATAGTATCCTGAACGACGTTAAAATCAGAATATTTAAACCCAAATTCTATCTTTTTAACCGCTGGTTTTATAATTTCTTTTTCTAGAATCTCATCGGATTTATTACAAGAAACCAAAGAAAATAATACTATAATCGCTAATAATACTTGTTTCAAATTATGTTTTTTTATTCAAATTATTTTTCTTCTCCCCAATGCGCCAGTTCCTCTGCCGACCATAATTCCGGAAAAAATATTCTGCGTTGGTATTTTGGATGCATGTATTTTTTCCAGTCACTTCCGCCCGTCGCTTCACCATCTCCTTTACCGCTCTGATCAATATATTTCTTTGCCGTATTCAAATGCTGCATTACCCAGGTGATATTCACCGTATGGTCATAATGACGCATCGCTACTATTAACTCTGGATTTTTTTGATCTAAATCTGGAAGCTGTTTGAATTTTTGCCAAATATTTATGGTATTGTATTCTTCCATATGATTCAGGAACATCTTCTTATATTTTTTTTCAAATTCCTCAAGTAAAAAAGATTTTTTACCGGTATGATAATCTTTTCCGGCCGCTTGCCAATACAAATGCTCTAAGGCAAATTCATAAGGCGTGTTTCTATCTATTGAATCTCTATAACGGTGATCGATAAGATTTATTAGGTCTGTAGAAGAAAATTCTATTAAACGGTATTGCGCGCTTTGAAAACCACTGGCAGGAGTTAGCGTATTTCTAAATTTCATGTATTGATCCACTTCCATTCCATTTTCCATAATACCGAAAGAAGTTGTCAGCATATCAAAATACCGACTGATTCTCATTAATCTTTCGGTGAAAAAATCAGTTTTGATATTTTCACAATAAGAAATCTGGTTCATTTCCCAAAGTATCATCTTAAAGATCAATTCATTTACCTGGTGATACATAATAAAAACCATTTCATCAGGAAGCGTTGTTCTTTGAATTTGAAGACCCAATAATGCATCCGTTTGAATATAATCCCAATACGTAATTGGTTTTGACCATAACAATCCTTCCAGCTGTGTCTCTGTTTTTTGATTTATTGCTTGGTATTTAATTTCAATTTCTTTTAAAATCGTTTCTGAATTATCAGTATTACTCATTATTTATTTGTTTTAAAAGGATTTTTCAATCCTCTGTATGCATCTATATCTGCTTTTATTGAACCTACTGCCAAGCTGGCTTTTATTCTGATTGGCAATTTATTATCGTCATCTGAAATCCAAACGGTAAGACTTTCTTGTTCTTTAAAAACACGCCCTGATTGTACTAAAGGTCTAAAAACCATTGTTGACACCACACCAAATTTAGTTGTAATATTTTCACGACCTATAAATTTGAGTTTAAACTTTGTCGTTTCATCATCAAAAAACATATCTATCGCAACTGACTCTCCTATTTTTAACTTATCAATCCCAGGATAATTTCTTAGATAATAGAAGGTAGACAAAATGTCCTGTGTGTTTTTAGGAACGTAAAGTGTCTTCTCTGTTTTATGTTTGTAATCTTTGACAAGAACTCTATTTGTAGATTGATTAAAAAAACCTTCTTGATTTTTAGTGTAGCCCCCTTCATTAATTTTTCGGACAAACTGGTATGGATTTCTGGTATCCTTGTCAATATAGCTTTCGTATAAATCATCCACTTTAAAGAAGAAGCGAGACATTCCGGTAGTATATCCTCGACCTACAACATGAAACGTCTTTTTGTCATTCACGGTAGCGTCTTTTACTTCCAGTGTGGCATAGCCGGCATTGACTATCCCATAATGAATTCGAAATTTGAACCATTCTCCCACGTCATAAGCATCCTCTTTTGGAGAATCAAAACTTACGGTCATTACCAGCACAAAGAATAGTATTATTTTTCTCATCATTACTTTATTAGTCAATTCAGTGACTCTAATAACAAATTTTGTTCCAAATATATTAAAACAAAAAAACTCAGTCAAATAATGACTGAGTTTTTATGCTATTAACTAACCAAAAAACTATAAACTATGAAATTTATATGAAATCAGGAAGGAAACCACCCCTTCCCTTTTTGCGAGTGCAAAGGTAGCTAACAAATCCAGTTATTTTAGCGAAAAATAAAGTTTAACACAACATCTACAAAAAAACATGTTGTTTGTCGGTTATTTTTTCACAATATGTAAAAATAATGCTTTTTTACAGCGTTCCTCGCAATTGCTGTTCTCTCTCAATTGATTCAAATAGCGCCTTAAAGTTCCCCGCACCAAAGCCTTTGGCTCCCATTCTTTGAATAATCTCAAAAAACAAAGTTGGTCTGTCTTGTACAGGCTTTGTAAATATTTGTAATAAATACCCTTCTTCATCAGCATCGACCATAATGGCCAGCTTTTCGATTTCGTTTAAATCTTCTTTCATCATTTTCATGTGATCGCCCAATCGCTCCGGAATAGCCTCATAATAGGTATGTGGAGGAGCTGACAAGAATTCTATTCCTCTTGCTTTCAATTGCGATACTGTTTTGATAATATCATCCGTCGCTATAGCGATATGCTGAATTCCAGGTCCGCCATAAAAGTCCAGATATTCCTCAATTTGTGATTTTTTCTTTCCTTCGGCAGGTTCGTTGATTGGGAATTTAATTCTTCCGTTTCCATTGGACATTACTTTACTCATCAACGCCGAATATTCGGTATTAATTTGTTTATCATCAAAAGAAAGGAAATTCACAAATCCCATGACGTCTTCATAGAACTTAACCCAAGTATTCATTTCGTTCCAACCTACATTCCCCACCATGTGGTCTATGTATTTTAATCCAGTTGGCTCCGGATTGTAATCAGATTTCCATTCCTTATAACCAGGCAAGAAAACACCATTATAGTTTTTGCGTTCTACAAAAATATGCACGGTTTCCCCGTAAGTATAAATCCCCGAACGTACTACTTCTCCAAACTCATCTTTCTCCACCGTAGGCTCCATAAAAGAGCGAGCGCCACGTTTCATTGTTTCTTCGTAAGCACTAGTCGCATCTTCTACCCAAAGTGCCGCAACTTTTACTCCGTCTCCATGTTTTCTCAAATGTTCGTGTATGGGAGAATCTTGTGTTAATGGTGTGGTTAATACAATGCGGATTTTATCTTGTTTTAGCACATATGACGTTCTGTCTCTTACTCCAGTTTCTAATCCGGCATAGGCCAATGACTGGTATCCGAAAGCGGTTTTATAATAATGTGCGGATTGTTTTGCGTTTCCTACGTAGAATTCTACATAATCGGTTCCTAATAACGGAAGGAAATCTTGCGCTCCTTCAAATATTTTTTCTAGCCCGTATTCTACTGATTTTACTTCTTTTGACATGGTATTTATTTGTTTTTTGAATTGCCTCCAGATTTATCTGGAGGTAAAATATTTGTTATTGAATTGGCTTTAGCCAAATTTTAATTTTTGAATTTTTGAAACCCATATTTATCAATAAAATCATCATATTCTTCTTGAAAAGATTTTTTGCTATGATGGATTTCCTGATTTTTTATATAATTTCTAACTTTATCAACTACAGATTCTGAAACTGACACAGCAAAATACTCATCTTGCCATTCAAATTTTTGCTCTTTTAAAATTGGTTTAAATTCTTCTTGTTTATTTATCCAAAAAGATGATTCTCCTTTTATTAACTGCATTACTTTCTGAATTGATTGATCCAATCCTAACGAAACTAAACAATGACAATGATCCTCATAACCATTTACAAAATCTATAAATATTCCTTTTTCTCTTGCATTTTCTAAAATGTGATTCCAAACTTTTCCCCTAAATTCCTTCGTTGCTAGAAACGGCTCTCTATTTTTTGTGCTCCAAACAAAATGAATATATACTTTTATAAATGACATATATTGGTTCAATTGGTTTTTTAACGAATTCTATTAATGAATGGGTTAAAACCCATTCCTAGTCAACCCAAGATTTATAATACTGACCATCATCTAATCCCATAGCTTCTTCGGTTACCATTAACGGGCGAAATGTATCGACCATTACTGCTAATTCGTGGGTTATGGTTTGGCCAATACTGCGCTCCATTGCTCCTGGTGCGGGTCCATGCGGAATGCCTTTTGGATGCAATGTAATGTGTCCTTGCTCGATATTGTTGCGGCTCATAAAATCGCCATCTACATAATACAAAACCTCATCACTATCAATATTACTGTGATTATAAGGTGCCGGAATTGCTTTTGGGTGGTAATCATACAATCGTGGACAAAACGAACAAACTACAAATGTTGCCGTTTCAAATGTTTGATGAACCGGTGGCGGCTGGTGCACGCGACCTGTTATAGGTTCAAAATTATGAATGCTGAATCCGTAAGGGAAATTATATCCGTCCCAACCTACTACATCAAAGGGATGCGTAGCGTAAACGAATTCATGTATCATTCCTTCTTTTTTGATTTTGATTAGAAAGTCGCCTTTTTCATCGTGCGTTTCTAATTCTGTTGGCAAAATGAAATCGCGCTCGCAAAATGGCGAATGTTCTAAATGTTGACCTGATTCGTTTTTATATCTTTTTGGCGTATAAAAAGGCGCAAAAGATTCTACGTAAAACAATCGATTTTCGGTTGTTTCAAAATCAATTTGATAAATCATTCCACGGGGAATAATCAAGTAATCTCCATATTCGAAAGGAATATTTCCCATCATGGTACGCAATTTTCCTTTTCCTTTATGGATGAAAATCATTTCATCAGCATCGGCATTTTTATAGAAATAGTTGCGCAACGATTGTCTTGGCGCAGCCAACCCAATAGTACAATCCTTATTGACTAACATCGCTTTGCGACTGTCCAGAAAATCATCTTCGGGTTTTAACTCAAAACCTTTTAATAACAACGATTTTATGTTTTTTCCAATGGCAATTTTAGGCTCCACCGAATAGGATTTTAGAATTTCCTTTACCTGTGTTGGTCTGTGAACGTGATATAATAATGACGAATGACCGTGAAAACCCTCTGTTCCAAAAAGTTGCTCATAGTATAAACCGCCGTTTGGCTTTTCGAATTGTGTGTGTCTTTTTTGGGGGAAGTTTCCCAATTTATGATATAAAGGCATGATTCTTTTGCTTAAAAATTAACGTTTAAAAGTTTAAAGTTTTGTCGAACTAAACTTATTTAATTAAATCAAAAAAATGCAATTTATTCAGGGTTCCTCTTGATGAGAAATTGCAGATATCCTAATAAACCGCTCCAAGTTGTTTTCATGATAACAAATATCGGAATTATTATTGAATTAAATTACAATTAAAACATAAACCCAATACTAAACCAAGTATATCCTTTTGCATTTTCCGGAGACCAGGAATATTTTATTTCTATAGGTCCAATTCTTGTCTCTAAACCATACCCTACTGCATAACCTGAATATTTTGGGATTGAAATCCAATCTACCGTTTCGAAAATTTTATCGCCAACATTAGCAAAGTTTGCTGAAAAATTGAAATGGTTGTTCTTATAAAACTCATAATCAATCGTTCCTGTTGATTTTATATAACTATTGGCAGCAATACTCAAATAATCATACCCATAAAAATACTTGAAGTTGTTTATCGGATTGTAACCGTAACCTCCCAAAATGAAATTAAAAAAAGAAACACTTTTATTCCCAAAGGAGAAACCGGCATCCGTATGAAATTTAACCGTTACATTTCTAAAAAGTGTTGCAGCCACTCCAAAATCTGCTTTTGCGACGGAAAAAGGCTCAAAAACTCCTGTGTAATCCGAGGACACCAAATACGATTGTATATCGCCTGAAAAATACCATCCTTTTTTTGGAAAATATTTATTATCAAAAGAATCAAATTTCATATAACCAAAAAGACTTAAGTAATTACTGTTATCAATTACCGGGTCAGCATTGGCCAATGTTTCCGACTTTATTTTTAAATATTTTAATTCAACTCCTCCGCCAATCAAAAATTTTTGAACAAATAAAGATTGAAAATAAACCTGATTTGTTAAATCGTGAAAATCAACATTGATTGATTTTACACCCAAAGCTCCTAAATCTAAAGTGCTAATTTCTTTGGCTACATTTCTATTGAATTGATTAAACTGCGATTTGAAACCAAAACTCAAATTAAATCCATTCTCTATATAATAATCTAAATTATACCTGATATTATCTCCCAAAACTATATCCAGAGAAGTTCTGTCATTTTTAAAAAACGTTTTTTTATGTGTCAGGTTAATCAAAACAGCACTCTTGAATAAATTGTCATAATGCAATCCAAATTTCAAATACGTTTTTGTAGGGTTTTCTTTTAAAGTTAAATTTAAATCATCCCCGTTTTTATTTTCATCCAATGAATAGGATATAGCACTAAAATTTTGAGTTGCGTTGATATTATTTATTCCCTTCAACAAATCATCATAACACGTTTTAGCTCCCGGTTTAAATCTTAATTTACCTATTACATATTCTTTGGTATAATTATCCAATTCATTGCTATTGATGTCTATAATCTGCAAGCTGTCTGTTGTTAATTTTAAATTCGGCTTCTTATACGGACCAGACCCATCGGCAAGTAATTTTATTTTCTCATAAACTGAGAATGTGGCTTCTTCCCCTTTTCTAATGATTTCCTTTCCTTTGTCGAAGGACACAACTCCGTAGTTTTTGACATCCGGCCTTATATAGACCTCCGTTTCTTTTACATTTTTTTTCATCCTTTCAATGGATTGAAGATTTGTAATTTGGACCAAGATTCTCGTGGCATCTTTAAGCTGGCTCCTATCTAACAAATCATTTTGAACATCAACACCTATTATAATATCCGCGCCTAATTTTCGCACTTCCTCTATTGGATAGTTATTAACGACACCTCCATCCACAAGCACCCTTCCGTCAATTTCCACAGGAGAAAACAAAGACGGAAATGCGGAGCTGGCAATCATAGCCTGTGCCAGATTTCCTTTGTTCAACAACACTTCTTTTCCGGTTTCTATATCAGTTCCAATACATAGAAAAGGAATTGGAAGCTGATTAAAATCTTTAATATGCCTAACGTTTCTGGTAATTCTGTTTAACAAATTATAATTATACATCCCTTTTGACAGCGCTTCCGGAATACCTATTTTGAGTTTACTAAACGGCAAAACGAGCGCGTACAATTCGTCGTTTCTTTTTTCGTAAAAATTCTTGGAAGATCTCGGAATAAAATCGTTTAACAGTTCGTCAAAATTAGTTGCATGAAAAATAGAATCAATCTGACTTGCATTATAACCCGAAGCATAAAGACCGCCAATAACCGCTCCCATACTGGTTCCGCCAATGTAATCAATCTTGATTCCCGCTTCTTCCAATACTTTCAAAACTCCAATATGCGCAAATCCTTTTGCACCGCCTCCACTTAAAACTAAACCAATTTTTGGTTTCTTTTGCTCTTGCGAAAACACAGTCAGACTTGCAAAAACAATGAATAATAGAGCAATTTTCTTCATAAGGAGCAATTTGGTAGTAATAAAATTTGGCACGATCCGGCATTATTTGCCCAAATTTCAATAATCTAAATTAATCATTCATTTGTGGCCTTGTAAAATTCGGTAATTTTTTTGGCTTTAGACATACCTATAACGTCAGAAATTTCTTTTTCTGTGGCTAATTTCAATCTTTTAACACTTTTAAAGTGTTGAATTAAAGCCAGCATCGTTTTTTCTCCAATACCGGGAATACTTTCTATCGAAGAATTTAGTGCCGCTTTACTCCTTTTATCTCTATGATGCGTGATCCCAAAACGATGCGCCTCGTTGCGCAATTGCTGGATTATTTTCAAGGTCTCCGATCTTTTATCCAGATACAAAGGAATGGAATCACCCGGATAAAATAACTCTTCCAGCCTCTTGGCAATACCGATTATCGTAATTTTTCCTCGCAAACCCAATTCATCGATACTTTTTAATGCCGAGGATAATTGCCCTTTTCCTCCGTCAATGATAATTAATTGTGGTAAAGGCTCGTTTTCATCTAATAATCTTTTGTAACGGCGATAAACCACTTCGGTCATCGAAGCAAAATCATCAGGTCCTTCGACAGTTTTTATATTAAAATGGCGATAGTCTTTTTTGCTTGGCTTTCCGTCCTTGAAAACCACACAGGCTGCAACAGGATTTGTTCCTTGAATGTTCGAGTTATCAAAACATTCGATATGTCTTGGCTCCACCGGCAATCGCAAGTCTTTTTGCATTTGCGTCATAATCCTTTTGGTATGGCGATCAGGATCTACAATTTGCAATTGTTTTAATTGTTCGATTCGGTAAAACTTAGCGTTGCGAATCGACAAATCCAATATTTGCTTTTTGTCTCCCAATTGCGGAACGGTAATTTTTATGTTTTCACCCAAATCAACGTGAAACGGAACGATAACTTCTCGAGACAGCAATTGAAAACGCTCTCGCAATTCGATGATTGCCAATTCTAATAATTCTTCATCGGATTCGTCCAGTTTCTTTTTGATTTCCATAGTGTGCGAACGAATAATCGAACCGTGAGAAATTTGCAAGAAATTCACATACGCCGCACTTTCATCCGAGACAATCGAAAAAACATCAATATTCGTGATTTTAGGATTTACAATTGTGGAACGTGATTGGTAATTCTCGAGAATTTCTATTTTCTCTTTGATTTTTTGCGCTTCTTCAAAATGCATATCTTGAGCCAAATTAGTCATGACGCGTTTGAAATCCTTCATGCTTTCTTTGAAATTCCCTTTTAGGATTTCACGAATCGCGTCAACTTGCTTTTGGTAATTTTCTAACGTTTCGAAACCTTCACAAGGCCCCATGCAGTTGCCAATATGGTATTCCAGACAAACCTTGAATTTTCCGCTTTCAATATTGCTTTTACTCAAATCATAATTGCAGGTTCGCAGCGGATACAATTCTTTTATCAGTTCTAAAATAGTGTTTACGGTTTTGAAACTGGTGTAAGGCCCAAAATATTCCGACCCATCTTTGACCATTCTTCGAGTGGCAAAAATGCGCGAAAAAGGTTCTTTCTTGATACACAACCACGGATAACTTTTATCATCCCGCAACAATACGTTGTAGCGCGGCAGCAATGTTTTTATCAGGTTATTTTCCAATAAAAGG
The DNA here is from genome assembly GCF_048286775.1 of Flavobacterium glycogeni. Taxonomy (NCBI): domain Bacteria; kingdom Pseudomonadati; phylum Bacteroidota; class Flavobacteriia; order Flavobacteriales; family Flavobacteriaceae; genus Flavobacterium; species Flavobacterium glycogeni. The sequence continues at coordinate 160,037 of NZ_JBLVPV010000005.1, read as the reverse complement.
GCATCGGTTTCCGTAGGAACCACAATGTGTTTTATGGTGACAATTTTTTTTACGAGCACATTGGTTTTGGCCGTATCATGAATTTTATTAAAATAAGAAGAAACTCTTTTTTTTATGTTTTTGGCTTTGCCCACATACAGAATTTTCCCTTCCTTATCGTAATATTGATATACGCCGGGACCGTCTGGTAAGGTTTGAATTTGTAAGGCTAAAGTTATTGGATTCATGTAACAAAGTTAATCTCAAAAATCACGAAATACAAATCAATACTCTTGAAATCTTTCCAGCGAAATTTTTATCAGAATTTTAGTTTCTAATTCGTTATTATCGTTATTTTTATGGTTTCAAGAACCTATGATAAAAACCAATACCACACCAATCGTAATTTTCGGCGAAAGCATTGTTCCCGGCGAAAGCAAAACCATCAATGTCGAAATTGCCCGATTACACACCACTACAAAACTAAACATCCCCGTCATTGTAAGACGGTCTAAAATTGATGGCCCCGTGGTACTTTTCTCAGCAGGAATTCATGGAGATGAAATTAACGGTGTCGAAATCGTTCGGCAACTTATCCGCAAAAAAATAAACAGGCCAAAAAAAGGAACCATAATCTGTATTCCAATTATAAACGTATATGGATTTGTCAATAAATCCAGGGAATTTCCCGATGGCAGGGATTTAAACAGGGTTTTCCCCGGCAGCAAAACAGGTTCTTTAGCCAGCAGATTCGCGTTTCATATTTTAACGGAGATTATGCCAATTGTACAATATGCCGTTGATTTTCATGCCGGCGGCGCCAGTCGTTTCAATGCGCCGCAAATTCGTCTTACCCAGAACAATGAACAGTTAAAAATATTGGCAGATGTTTTTAATGCTCCGTTTACGTTGTACTCCAAAAACATTTCAGGTTCTTTCAGAAGTTCCAGTGAAAAAATGAATGTAAAAATGCTGCTTTTCGAGGGCGGAAAATCACTTGACATTAATAATTCCGTAGCCGATGAAGGAGTTAATGGTGCAAAACGCCTATTGTCACACCTTGGCATGTTAGACCCAAAACATACGGCAATCAAACCAAAATCGCCTTCAATCTATATTGAAAAATCAGGGTGGATTAGAGCCAAATGTTCCGGATTGTTGCATGATTATAATACTATTGGTAATTTTGTACAAAAGGGAACAATTCTAGCCACCATAACAGATCCGTACGGAAAGTTTGAGCGAAAAGTGAAAGCGCCAAATGATGGTTATGTGATCAATGCCAATCATTCCCCTATTGTTTACGAAGGCGATGCTATTTACCACATGTCAAACACTAATGAAGAGGATGAAGAATAAAACCTGTTTTTCAGTCAACATTCCTTTTAACAATCAAAAAACCTTTCAGAAAACCTAACATTTATCATGTTTTTTATCGTTTTATCACAGTAGTTTTGACTAAAACTACTGTGTATGCAATTCTGGAAAAAATTATCCCAAAAAGAAAGACAAGAGCGCATTCAAAAAGCGCTGAACGAAAACGTAAATTTTGCCCATGATGCTTCTTTGGGGTATCCTGCATCTAAATTAGACGGAAAAGTATTCAATGGTGATGCGCCTTTCCTGAAAGATGCTCCTACCCTCCAAACCTATGTTGCCAATCCCAATCATATTGGATGCCACACCCTTGGCACTTCCGAAAAAGCATTCAAAGGAACACAGGAAATGGAACGTGAAGTATTGAATGTTCTTGCTGTGGATATTTTCAAAGCGCAACCCGATTCTTTTGACGGCTACATTGCCCCTGGCGGAACAGAAGCAAATATTCAAGCCATCTGGATGTATCGCAATTATTTCATGTATAAACTAAATGCCAAACCTGCTGAAATGGCTATCATTGCCTCAGAAGATACGCATTATTCCATTCCGAAAGCGGCCAACTTATTGATGCTCGATTGGTTAAAAATTCCTGTTGATTTTAAGACCCGTGTCATTGATGTTTTTTCTCTTGAAAATATTATTATTAATGCAAAAGAAGAAGGGAAAAAATATTTCATCATAATTTCAAATATGGGAACAACCATGTTTGGTGCCGTAGACAATCCTGACGATTATATTCAGATACTGGAAAAACACCACTTAACATACAAACTGCACATTGATGGCGCTTATGGCGGATTTGTTTATCCGTTTAGCAATAAAAATTGCGACATCAATTTTGAGAATCCAAAAATCAGCTCCATAACCATTGACGCACACAAAATGCTTCAGGCTCCATACGGAACCGGCGTGTTTATTTGCCGAAAAGGTTTAATCGAAAATGTACTGACCAAGGAAGCCGAATATGTCGAAGGAATGGATTTGACGCTTTGCGGAAGCCGCTCGGGGGCAAATGCCATAGCGGTCTGGATGATATTATTTACCTATGGTCCTTTTGGATGGTGTGAAAAAATACGCGTTTTGCAAATGCGAACCGAGTGGTTATGCGAACAGTTAGACGAATTGAATCTAACCTATTTCAGAGAACCGTATATGAACATTGTAACCATTCCGTCAGAACATATCACTAAAGCATTGGAAGAAAAATACGATTTGGTTCCTCAAAAACACGGCAATGGCAATCAATGGTATAAAATTGTGATTATGGATCACGTTGAAGTGGATCATTTGAGTACTTTTATAACCGATTTAAAAGCGACCATTCATGCTAAAAAAGGAATTACGACAAAAATACAAAGCATTACGGAAACAACTTTCTGAAAATGAATTGGAGGAAATGAGTTTGGCAATTGCCAATAAACTGCTGAAGCTTCCTATTTGGGAGAAAAGCTATTTCCATATCTTCTTGCCCATAACGGAACATCATGAGGTAAATACCGAATTTATCCTGCACGTATTATCCGGAAAAGACAAGGAGGTTATTGTCTCGAAATGCGATTTTAAAACTTGTAATTTGGTTCATTTTCTTTTGACTGACAACACCAAAATCAAGAAAAACGAATACAACATCCCGGAACCTGTAGATGGAATTGAAGTTCCTTCGCATAAAATTGATGTGGTTTTTGTGCCGCTTTTGGCTTTCGACAAAAAAGGGCATCGCGTGGGGTATGGCAAAGGGTTTTACGATAAATTCTTGTCGGAATGCAAACCGGATGTAATCAAAATTGGTCTCTCTCTTTTTGAACCCGAAGAATTGATTACCGATATTTTTGAAGGTGATATAAAACTGGATTATTGCGTAACGCCGGATTCCGTTCACTCTTTTTAATTTTTAATCCGTACTTTCGCAACAGATTAAATCTAATTAAGTTATGAGAACATTTAAAAATTCAAGATTTGCCGTAAGCGTTATGGTTATTCTATTTGCAGTTTCATTATCAAACTGTAGCATTCACACCGGAACCAGCAGATCTACCTATAAAGCTAAAAAACTCCCACCTGGGCAAGCTAAAAAAATATATGGTGGAAAAAGCGCTAAACGTTATGCACCCGGACATAATAAAAATTAATAAAAGAAAAAGACCTGTTCAAATATGAAATAGGTCTTTTTTATTTTACAAAAGTGACAAATCTACTTAAGAACTGCCCGCAGTAACTCGCAGGTTATAATACCGTGAGTAATATTGCCATTCTTCGTTACTATTTGTGATTTTGAATCCTGTCGATTTCATATATTTACATTTCAAATGACAGTAATTTATTATGGAGGATTTTTTAATTGGTATTGGAAAAAGATTAAAGGAAATAAGAAAAAAAAATGCGCTAACTATACATGAAGTAGCCAACAGAGCCGGAGTAAGCAATGGTCTTATATCCCGAATTGAAAACGGCAGAACGATTCCCTCCTTACCCGTTTTAATCGAGTTAATTCAATCCTTAAATACAGATGTCAGTTATTTTTTTGAAGGAGTTGAGAATACCAAAAATGCCAAATACATTCATATAAAGAAAGAGGATTACCAAAAAATAGAAAAAGAAGACAAAACCGAAACAAAAGGGTTTAATTACTTTCATATTTTTAGCAAAAGCATTAATTCGATTGGTTTTGAAGCTGTTATATTGGAAGTCGAACCCAATTGCAAGCGAGAAAAAGTAATAACAGATGCATGGGAATTCAAATACATTATAAAAGGAAGCGTGACTTATCTTATTGATGATGTTGAAGTTATCGTTAACGAAGGTGATTCTTTATGTTTTAACGGAAGGCATCCTCATGTTCCCGAAAACAGAACTCAAGAAAATTGCATTATGTTGGTGCTCTATTTTTATTCGGAGAGCAATAGCTAAAGAATTGTTGTTGCTTTTATTCCGTTTCCAAAAAAAATAAGGCTACCTAAAAAATCTAGATAACCTTATTCAAAATAAACAACAAAATAAGTTCTAATCCTCTTAACTGACAATACTGTATAACGAAGCCACAGAATCTAATATGTAGTCTGGTTTTGCAGTTTCTAACTGCTGTCTTGTTTGGGCTCCCGATAAAACGCCAATCGTAATTCCGCATTTGGCATTTTTTCCTTCTTCGACATCAATGGCAGAATCTCCGGCTTTCAATACTTTCGAAGCATCTTCAATTCCAAATAATTGCATTGCTTTAATTATCATGTCCGGAAAAGGGCGTCCGCGTTCGACATCATCTGCGGTGATCAATGCGTCATAGTGTTCGCCTTTCTTCCAATTCAATTTTTCTAACAAAGTATTGGCTACTTTACTGCTGTAACCCGTGTTTAGAACAATTTTCACCCCATTTTTTTTAAGATCGTTAAAAACCTTTTCAACTCCTTCAATTGGGATAACTGTAGATGTGAGGTATTCTTGGTCTAATAACTGTTTGAAATCCTGGAAAATCAATTCGGATTTTTCAGGATCCCTATTATTCAAATACGCTAAAATATCTTTTATTGCTTGGTGCTTTTCCTTTCCGGCTCCAATTGACAAAACCAATTCCAGAGAAACGTCTATTCCAAATTTGTTAATCGATTTATGTAAAGATTTATAAACTATATTTTGTTCGTTTATTGTTGTCCCGGCCATATCAAAGACAACCATTTCAATTTCGTTAATTTTCATGTGTATCTACTATTTGTTTTTTAAAGGAACATGGAATTCGCATAATTCATCTGTGTTTACATCGAATTTCCGTTATGCTCATTTCATATTTATGCGTTAAAAATTTTGTGTATATTATGTTTTGCAAATCCGGCGCTTCCAGTCATTCCTTTTCCTCCAATTCCGGTTACGATGTGAATGTTATCGCCAATAGTGTGCTCAAAAATATCTTTGGTTTTGCATTGTGAATACATTCCAAACCATCGGTTCTGAATTTCATAAGTTGGCAAATCGATTATTTTTTTCGCCTCATTTATCATGAAACTATCGATATCCATATTCAAATCAAAACCAAGGGAGTCCATTTCTTTTGCACTGGCATATTCATGGGAATCTCCTAAAATCACCGAGCCATCCATCGCTTGTTTGAACAATATATGAACTCCGTATTCTTTCTCAAAACTATTTGGGTTTTCTTTGGCTTTGATGGCCTGATAAGAAGGACATTCTTCAAAAGATTCATACCTCCTAATGGTTAATCCGGTTAGAATAGACCCGTCTAGTTTATAATTGTTTTGCGGTTTTGTTTGCAACATCTGAAGCTTAGAAACAATTAAATCACTGTTGTTGTAAATTTCTGGGTACAATATTTTAAAATCATTTCCACTGCAGATAATCATTTTCGAGGCCTTAAATTCTATCCCTGCTGCAGTAGTTGCAACCACTTCGTCAGATTTATCTTCGGTATTAACCACGGTTGTATTGGTATATAAATCCAATCCTAAATTGGCAATCATATATTCCTGTAATTTATGAATCATGGTATTGGGTTCTACTGTAACTTCTTGAGGAAAAAACAGTCCGGCTTTGCAATAATCGGAACGCAAACCATCGTATTTGGCTAAACATTGATTTTTGGAAAGCAACTCCGATTGGTAATCATTTGCAATGTTAATTTGGCGCAATTCCTCAATAAGTTGCATTTCTTCGTCATTCGAGGCAATATAAACCGTTCCGTTTTGACGTAAATTGATATCGAATTCGTTTTGGATTTCTTTGTATATTTTTAGGCTTTCTTTACCAAAATTCTGCCATTTTTTGTCCATTCCAGAAGGCACAACCTGGCCAAAATTTCTCACTGTTGCTCCTTCTGGTTTTGTGTTTTTCTCCAGAATTGCTACGGATAAGCCTCTTTTTAAGGCATGAAAGGCATGAAAAGTTCCCAGAACTCCTCCGCCAACTATTATTAAATCATATTTTTTTTTCATAATTTGATATTTATTGTACGATACTCCATGTTGTAACGGTCTCTTCATCTGATTCTCCTGATGAAGATGAGTAAGAAGGAATAGTCGTGGTTTTTACTATTTTTTTGAATTTTCGTCTAAAGTAATTAAAAGATAATAATGTGGTTATGACACCAATAAATGATAAAATGTAGATGCCGGTTGTAAAGAATTTTAGCAATGAAATATTTTTATCTCCAAAGTTTTTAAAAAACAAGACCAAAATACTTCCTAAATAACCAAAGGCGTCTGCTACATATATAAGAAAACCGGTGTTTCCGTTTATTTTGTAAGTGGCTATCATTCTGTCAAAAAACAAGCCATTAAAAGGAATGTAACAAACATACATGCCAAATCCAGACGCAATCATCCAAGGTAGCGGTGTAATCCTGTTTTGTTGGAATAAAAAAGTAGTCACCCCGATGAGTAATGAACCTAGAAACAATACCAAATGATAATTTCTAAAGGCTTTGTAATTGTTTTTCATGCTTCCCAAAACTCCTAAAATAACGAGAACCGATACGGCTATAGGAATTTCTGAATACATGTAAACGGATATACTTTCTTTGTATCCTAAAGAATCCCATAACTCCCTTGCAAAATTATCCCTGAATTCTCTCATCGCAGTTAGCGTTGCATAGAAAATTATGAACGCAATTAACGGGAACGCAAATTGGTTAAACAACGAAATACGCTCTTTTTTGCCCAATGGTTTTCGTTTCGATTTTAATTGTAAATCTTCGTCTGTTGGATTTGGAATTTTTTCTAAATAAAGAGAAAACAAGATTAACGGAATGATGAAGATTAAGCCTGAAACAAAAGGCATCCAAAATTCATTACAACCGACCACTTTCAAAACAAACAAACCAACCGATTTTGCTGAAGCCGAAGAAACAATAAAACTGGAGCATAAAATAACGCCCAATAGTTCCGTGGTTTTTCTTCCTTCAATATAAGAGAAAACGATGCCCCAAATCATTCCTAAAGGTATTCCGTTTATGAACAAAAACAGAATATTGTAGGGAGGAGGAGTCAGTGCGAAGCCCAGTAAAGCCAATTCGGAAATCAGGATAAAACCAATTAGGTATAACGTTCTTTTGGATGATTTTAATTCGGATATAATTTTAATTCCTAAAAATTTAGAAAGCGTATAGCCTAAAACCTGCGCTATGATCAGCAATATTTTATAGTCAATTCCCCAAAAAGACAAATTGTCAAATGTTGCTACCGTAAACGGTTTCCTAAAGGCATACATACAAAAATAGGTGCCAAAAGCAGCTATTGATGTTTTTAATATAAATTGAAAATTCGACGATTTTTTTGACATTACCTTATGCTTTTTCGATGAGATAGTTCTGATAGAGAATTATAGAAAATGGTTTTAAAAAAATAACCAGTTGGGTGTAGTTTCGTTTGTTTACTTAAATTTTCATCTGCAAAAATCAGACTGCAAAATTAAGATTCAACAACACCCAACTGGTTAACAAATAGTTATTTATAAGCTATATTTAATACCTAAATTAGCTTTCACTCCATAATTTTCCACTTGTTTTGGCCTGTCTGGACTTTTACCAAAATGGTACATCAACGGCTCGTTTAGGATATTGTTGACATCGGTAAAGACGGTAAAATGTTTCCCTATTTTGCAGGAAGCTGAAAAATCCAAAGAGTTGTACTTTCCGTAATAGATATCGTTCCTATCCGTGTTTACTGCATTTGCATCAAAACCAATTGCATAAGCCCCTTTGTGGTTAAAAGCGACTCTCGTATTAAAACCTCCTTTTTCGTAAAACAATTGTAAATTGTATAATTGTTTGGCTTGGTATGGAGTCGAAACTTTTCTTCCGTTTGGATTATTGGTGTTTTGTCCCAATGTCATTTCAGAATCCATTAAAGTTGCATTTATTTGGGTTCCGAAATACTTAAAGAATCCTGGCAGAAAATCAAATCGTTTGGTGATTCCAAATTCAACTCCGCCAATCCATGCATTTCCACCATTCGTTGGAGCACTAATTTCTATATCAGGGATTCCGTTTATTGTTCCTTGATACGTATCATCAAAAATTGGATCGGTGATCGATTTGTAAAATACCCCAGCATTGATTACACCCACTTCGTCCAAGAAATATTCTCCCAATAAATCAAAGTTCCAGGAATACGTTGGGTTTAAATTTGAATTCCCTCCTGCATATTCACCATCTATTGTATTTAATGAACCGGCTGGTGTAATATCTCCAAAATTAGGTCTCGCAAAAGTTCTTGTAGTCGCAAAACGAATGTTTAAATTTTCTTCTGGAGAGTATTTCAAATGCAACATTGGCAGTACAGATAAATAATCTTTGGTATTACTCACATCGACTACAGCTCCATTCTCCACGGTTTTACCGGTAACTTTTGTAATCGTGTTGGTCAATCGAACGCCTCCCAAAACGGTCAACTTATCCGATATTGAATAGGTTGACATTCCGTAGAAAGACGAAGTGGTTTCATCTACATTAAAATTTCGTCCCAAACCTTTTCCTAATTCCGGAATCTGGGAGTCAGCTTTATTCAAGACTAAATTTCCTTGAGCCGAATTGTAAAAATTAATCATCCCATCAGTAGACAATACAGGGCCAAAGCTGTTTCCAATTGTCGTCCCGATTTCCTTTTTCATATAATCCACGCCTCCGGGCTGGCTAATCAAATCTTGACTGTAGTTCGATAGAAAAGGAGTTGGTGATCCCGTCCAATTATAATATTCATCTCTAAAAGTTGCAATACGGTCTTTATCTGCTATTTTGGCTCCAAATTTCAGTTTAAGATTCTCATTGACATTGTGCTCGTAATTTACCGATGCTATAATGTTATCGCGCTCGGTAATGTTCACTTTGTATAATTCTAAAGTGGAAAACTTCATTTTTGCTGGATCTGTTTTAAAATTTGGATCCGAGAAAAAGTCGAATATCGTTTTGGGATTATTAGGATCTAATACTCCGCCATCCGCAGCCCAATACGCTCTTGGGCCTCCGGCTCCTCCATTGGCTACAGGAATGTTGTTTACATAATTGGGTTTAATGCCCACTCCTGTTTGATTAAACTGGATTAACATATAACTGTTGTTTTCTTCGTTTGGGATGTTTCCATATTTAAAAGTATTTCTATAGGAAGCCAAACTCCAATCTAAATTTCCCTTTTCTAACTGGTGTTTTCCGCCTAAATCAAGTCCGAAAAATTGGGTGATTAATTCGTTATGGATGTTTTGTTGTTCTACCGTTAAAGCGTTTGTTGCGCTATTGAATTTGTCAAATCTAATTCTGTGCTTATAATGTGTTTCTTTGTCGGCAAGCGTACCGTACGTCGCTTTCAAAAAGATTTTATCGTTTGACGAAGGATTAAATTCAAATGCACCGTTTAAACCCGTAGTTTTTCTAACTCCGGTATAATCCCTTAATTCCAAACGATAAACACCTTGATCTCCTTGTCTTCTTGCTTCGTAATTGTCCGTTGCCCAATTTCTGTTCCAATGCGTTCCATTAACAATATACCCGAATTTGCCGTTTTTACTTTTATCACCTAACGTAATGGAGCCACTGTAAATACCTTTGTCCGATTTTTGGTTGTATCCGCTAAAAAAACTGGCCTTGAATGTCTTTTTTGTGGGAGCCGTTTGTGTAGTGAAATTTACGCTTCCGCCAATGGCATCGGCATCCATATCCGGAGTGATTGCTTTTGTCGCTTCGACATAAGAGATAAGATCGGAAGGAAAAAAATCGAATGCAGTGGCTCTTGAAGTTGTTTCTTCTTCGGCAGTCGGAATTCGGTTGCCGTTTATTGTAGTTGATGACCAAAATGGAGGCAAACCCCTAACCGAAACAAAACGTCCTTCGCCTTGATCACGCTCAATAGATACGCCTGGCATACGCTGTACTGTTTCTGCGGCATTACGATCTGGTAATTTTCCGATTCCATCGGCTGCAATTACATTCACAATACTTAACGACTTTTTTTGCATGTTCAGCGCTCTGGCTTCACTATTTCGAAGACTCATTCCGCTAACTACTACTTCATTCAGTTGTTTTGAATTTGTATTTAAAGTAATAAGCCCTAAATTCAAACGCTCATTTTCTTTAACTTGAACTTTTATAATTTTTACTTCGTAACCAATGTAAGAGATTTGCAACTCAACACTGCCTGATGAAATGTCTTTTATAATAAAGTTTCCGCTAAAATCGGTTGTTGTTTTCTGATTCCTATCGGATAGTACCACCGCTGCTCCAGGTAATGGAGATTGGGCATCCGTAATTGTTCCGCTAATGGTTGCATTTTGGGCTGCCATTTTTTGCGTAAAAAGAGCAACCGATAAAATAAAAATTGCCTGATAAACTGTTTTCATGATTAATATGTTTACAAATATTAAATTTACATGGCAAATAAACGCAGTTTTTTATAAATAGTAAAAATATTGATTTTATGTAATTGTTAAAAAAAAGAAAATTTAAAGTGATTCTGATACATAAAATATTTATAAAACAAGAAAGACTGTCACGGTTGGTGGCAGTCTTTCTTGTTTTGCATGTATCGCTATTTCTGGGCGGGACAGAATAAATAACAAAAAAGACCTATTCAAATATGAAATAGGTCTTTTTCTATGTTGTGAATCTTAGTTAAAATTTAGGCTGTTTTGTGATGAAATGCTTTTTTGTTGAAAAAAATCAAAATCCCAACTCCTGTAGAAATAGCCATATCGGCAACGTTGAAAATAGCGTTGAAAAAAGTAAATTCTTTTCCACCCCAAATAGGCAACCAACTTGGTAAATTTCCGTGCCAAAAAGGAAAGTAAAACATATCAACTACTTTTCCGTGAAACCAAGTTCCATAAGGTTGGTCCGAGAATAAAGTGGCTAATTGTTGTTGGCTATCGTCAAAAATAACTCCGTAAAAAACAGAATCGATGATGTTCCCGAAAGCTCCAACAAGAATTAATGAAATCGCGACAATTAAATAATCCGAACTCTTCTTTTTCACCGAATCCCACAACCAATATCCAATTCCACCAACAGCGGCGATTCTAAAAAGAGTTAAAAATAATTTCCCATAAGCTCCAGGAATTTGAACTCCCCATGCCATTCCCTCATTTTCAATGAACAGAATTTTGAACCATTTGAATACTTCAACTTCTTCTCCTAAAATAAAATTAGTTTTAATGTAAATTTTAGAAACTTGATCAACAAGTAATAAGATAAAAATAAGGAGATACGCTTTTCGTAATGACATTTTATAAATTTTAATGGCGCAAAAATAACAATTTAATCAAAAAAAACGCTCCCAATGGAGCGTTAAATGTTGTTTAACAAGAGGTTTATCGTTGCAAGTTCTTTGCTTCGATACTCATTGTTGCATGAGGAACGATTTTTAATCTTTCTTTCCCAATTAATTTACCTGTAACTTTACAAACTCCGTACGTTTTATTTTCTACACGGAAGAGTGCATTTTTTAAATCACGAATAAACTTCTCCTGACGAATCGCCAGTTGTGAGTTTGCTTCTTTAGACATCGTTTCGCTTCCCTCTTCAAAGGCTTTAAACGTAGGCGAAGTATCGTCAGTCCCGTTATTCAAATCATTCATATAGGCACTTTTTATCAAATCTAGATCTGCTTGTGCTTTATGAATTTTACTAAGGATTATCTCTTTGAACTCTGCTAAATCTGCGTCAGAGTATCTTGTTGCTTCATCTACCATTTTTGTATTATTTTGAAATTAATATCATTGTTTTTATATCATCAAATTCAATTTCTGTCCCGTTTTCTATCTCATCTACAAAAACCAAATCGCTGGTTAATGTTTCCGATTTTATATACGCTTCGTTTTTAAGAATCGCCTCTTCTAGAATTCCATTCCTTTTCAATTGAACTTTAATTTTATCGGTAACTTCAAATCCTGAATCTTTACGGATATTCTGAATTCTGTTTACCAATTCTCTGGAAATTCCTTCTTGTTTTAATTCTTCAGAAATTGTAATGTCAAGCGCAACCGTTATTCCGTTTGAATTGGCTACTAACCAACCTTCAATGTCCTGCGATGTTATTTCTACATCTTCTAAAGTTAAAATTACGTTATTTCCTGCAATAACAATATTCAGACTTCCTTCCTTGTCCAATTGACTGATTTGCTCTTTTGAAAACCCTTGTATTTCCTTAGAAATCAAGCCCATATCCTTTCCAAAACGTGGTCCGAGCGCCTTAAAATTAGGCTTAATTTGTTTCACCAAAACACCGGAAGCATCGTCCAAAAGTACGATTTCTTTCACGTTTACCTCTGCTTTTATAAGGTCAGAAACAGCTTCAATTTCAGCCCTTTGATTGTCGTCAAGTACTGGAATCATTACCTTTTGCAACGGTTGGCGTACCTTTATCATTTCCTTTTTTCGGAGTGATAAAACCAATGATGAAATGGTTTGTGCTTTCTGCATTTTGCTCTCTAATATTTTATTAACATAGTTTTCAACCGAAATTGGAAACTCCGCCAAATGTACACTGTCATATTTTTCCGACTGTGTTGCTAAAGTTAAGTCTCTGTAAAGTTTGTCCATAAAGAACGGAGCGATAGGCGCACCCAGTTTACTTATAGTTAACAAACAAGTGTATAAGGTTTGATACGCAGCGATTTTGTCCTGCGCATATTCCCCTTTCCAGAAGCGTCTTCTGCACAAACGAACGTACCAGTTACTTAAGTTTTCCTGTACAAATTCAGAGATTGCACGAGCCGCTTTCGTTGGTTCATAATCCGCATAAAAACCATCTACTTCTTTTATCAAAGTGTTCAATTCCGACATGATCCATTGATCAATTTCCGGTCTTTCGTTTAATGGAATCTCCGCTTCTTCGAATTTAAAACCATCAATATTGGCATATAAACTAAAGAACGAATACGTATTGTATAATGTTCCAAAGAATTTTCTGCGCACCTCAGCGATTCCTTCTAAGTCAAATTTCAGGTTGTCCCAAGGATTCGCATTGGAAATCATATACCAACGCGTGGCATCAGGACCGTATTCTTTTAATGTTTCAAATGGATCTGCGGCATTCCCTAAACGTTTGGACATTTTTTGCCCGTTTTTGTCCAAAACCAATCCGTTAGAAACTACATTTTTATAGGCTACCTTATCAAAAACTAATGTTGCAATTGCGTGTAAGGTATAAAACCAACCACGGGTTTGATCGACTCCTTCTGCAATAAAATCAGCAGGAAAATCTTTGTTTTCGTCTATTTTATCTTTGTTTTCAAAAGGATAATGCCATTGTGCATACGGCATGGAACCCGAATCAAACCAAACATCAATCAAATCAGCTTCACGCGTCATCGGTTTTCCGGAAGCAGAAACCAAAGTAATTTCATCAACTACATTTTTATGCAAATCAACTAAATCGTAATTGGATTCCGCCATATTTCCAATTTCGAACCCTTTGAAAGGATTTTCTTTTTGGAAACCTGCAGCGATTGATTTTTCGATTTCGTTGTATAATTCTTCAACAGAACCAATTAGAATCTCTTCTCCCGAACCGTCGGGACCATCTTCAGTTCTCCAGATTGGCAATGGAATTCCCCAATAACGAGAACGTGATAAATTCCAGTCATTGGCATTTTTCAACCAATTCCCAAAACGTCCTTCTCCGGTTGCTTTCGGCTTCCAGTTAATAGTCTCGTTTAAGTCAAACATTCTGTCTCTAACCTCCGTGATTTTTATAAACCATGAATCTAAAGGATAATATAAAATAGGTTTATCCGTTCTCCAGCAATGTGGATAACTGTGTACGTATTTCTCTACTTTAAACGCCTTATTCTCTTCTTTTAATCGAATGGCGATTTCAACATCTACCGAACGTTCCGGCGCTTCACCGTCGTTATAATATTCGTTTTTGACATATTTATCGGCATATTCACCCATGTGAGAAGTGAATTTCCCTTGCAAATCTACTAACGGAACCGGAGTTCCATTTTCGTCCAAAACTAACATTGGCGGAACTTCAGGAGTTGCTTCTTTAGCCACTTTGGCATCATCAGCACCAAATGTTGGCGCCGTATGCACAATTCCTGTTCCGTCTTCGGTAGTAACGAAATCTCCAGCAATTACTCTAAAAGCATTTTCTGGATTTTGGTACGGTAATGCAAATGGTAATAATTGCTCGTAACGTATATCAACTAAATCAGCTCCTTTACATTCAGCCAAAACCTGATACGGAATTTTTTTGTCGCCTTCTTTGAAATTTTCAAAATCAGCTGGCTCAGCACTTTCAAAGAAACCTTTTCCGAATTGTTTTCCAACTAATTTTTTAGCTAGAATCACTTTGGTTGGACGAAACGTATATTGATTGAAAGTATCCACTAAAACATAGTCGATTTTTGGACCTACAGTCAAAGCCGTATTACTTGGCAATGTCCAAGGCGTTGTCGTCCAAGCGAGGAAATAAATCCCAGCCCCAGCCCCTCCCTTCGGGAGGGGAGCAAGGCCGAAAGCTTTGAACACCGAGTTTTCGGCTCCGGTTCCCTCCCCTTCGGGGAGGGCTAGGGTGGGGAATTGTGCCACAACCGTCGTATCCGTTACGTCTCTATAACTTCCTGGTTGGTTTACTTCATGCGAACTCAAACCAGTTCCTGCTTTTGGAGAATACGGTTGGATTGTGTAACCCTTGTACATCAAATCCTTGTTGTAGATTTGTTTCAAAATCCACCAAACCGTTTCCATGTATTTGGATTTGTACGTCACATATGGATCTTCCATATCTACCCAATACCCCATTTTTTCGGTCAAATCATTCCATACGTCCGTATAACGCATCACGGTTTTTTTACAGGCTTCGTTATATTCTTCGATGGAAATGGTCTTTCCAATATCTTCTTTGGTAATCCCTAATTCTTTTTCGGTTCCTAATTCCACAGGCAAACCATGCGTATCCCAGCCCGCTTTACGCTTTACTTGAAACCCTTTTTGAGTTTTATATCTGCAAAAAATATCCTTAATCGCACGCGCCATTACGTGGTGAATTCCAGGCAATCCATTTGCCGAAGGCGGACCTTCAAAAAATACGAATGGTGGGTTTCCTTCACGAGTGGTTACGCTTTTCTCAAATATATTTTCTTTCTTCCAAAAATCAAGTACTTCTGACGCTACCGTTGGTAAGTCAAGTCCTTTGTATTCAGTAAATTTTGTGCTCATTTTGTCCTTTTCTTAAATCGAAATGCGAAAGTAATAAATAGTTATGAGTTATGAGTTATGAGTCATGAGTTTTTGCGTAAGTGATAGAAGTGGAAAGCCCACAGCTAAATGAAGCGAAAGCGGAATTTAGCGAGAACTTGAAACGAATAGCACGACCCGAAGTTTTTACGAAGGGTTACGCCCAAGATTGCTTCGTTCCTCGAAATCACTTTATGAGAAAACTTCTTTTAAAACGTCCAGAGATTTTGGTTTTTTAAAGCCATCCAAATGAAAACTGTAGTAATCGATCAGTATTCTCAAAACTATTTGTCTTTCAATGACATGGAATATTTTTTGATTGTTATCGAATTTTAAATCGATCAGTTTTTTGAACAAATTACTTTCATGTTCCGTGAGCGAACTGATGGCATGAAACGGTGTAAAAACGCCCTCGGTCATTTCGAAAAAAGGCATATCCATATCAGAAATATCAGGATAAAAACCCAAATATTTTGTAGTTTCCAATAATAGAATCAAATGAAAATTGGCAATTTCATCATGATTATCCAACCAATGCAAAGCGGTTTCAAGAAAGGTGAACAAATGCTCATTTTTTTCCTCTTCATGAATGGAATGATGCAGCATTTCTGAAATGAACATCACAATCGTGCTTTTATAAATATCCGAATGTATCGAATGAAAAGGAGACGCAATTTTTATTTCCTTGAAATTTTCCAAAGTGCCTTTGTTTTTATGAACGGCTTCAATTTCGAGAATAGTCAAAGGCTGAAAATAGGCAATTTTCTGGTTGGCTTTTCTGGAAGAAAAAGCATCCCGAACAAAATAAGACTTCAAACCATGAGACAACGTAAAGCATTTCACAATCAAGCTTTTTTCCTGAAATTTTAAAGACGAAATAACAATGGCTTTGGTTTTGACCTGCATTCTTTTGGTAGAGGTTATAAGTTGGAGGTTATGAGTTAAGAGTTCAAAAACTTATAACGGATAACTTTTTTTTAACGAATTATCATCACTTTTTTAACTTTCGTTTCCACTCCGTCTTGTGCCGAAATAAAAATCATATACACGCCCGAAGCTACTTTGTATTTTCCAAAAGCGGTGGTATCCCATTCTATTGTTCCGCCTTCAGAAGTAGTTTCATAAACCAGATTCCCTTCAATATCGGTGATTTTAATGTTCGCTTTATCCAATAATCCCGCAATTTTAACGGTTCCTTGGTATTCCGGCCGCACCGGATTTGGATACACGAAAGCGTTACTTAAATCATCATTTGGCGCAGTAGCAGTTCCTTTGAAAGAAATTAAACCTTTGGCAGTAGCTATAAAAACTTCGCCTGTAGCGCTATTGATATCAATGTCATTTATAACATTGCTGGGCAACGGTGAATTATTTATCGTAAAGTGATACTTGGTTTCCTGACCATTTGGCGAGACAAGAAACAAACCCGAATCGGCGGTGCCAATCCATTTATTATTTGCTCCGTCAACAACAATATCAGTAATAAATTGTTCGTATAATAATTCTTGCGCCAGATTATCGTCTAAAATAATTATGGGGTTCGTTGTCATCTGGTCTTCTGTTTGAAAACTGCCTACATTCGGCAAAACCCGCAATCCTTTTGTGGTCCCTATCCAAAGTTGGTTTCTACTATCTACCGCAACTACGTTTACATTTGAAATAGGCAAATTCCCAGTATCTGGTCCAGTTGTTATTTTTTTGAAGACATTGTTACTTTCATTAAAACCAATAACCCCATCTTCACTGGTAGAAAGCCATTTAGTTCCATTTTTATCAATGGCTATTGTTCCAAAATTATTATCAATAGCCGAATCCAGAATATTGTCCATAGCATAACTTTGCCATTGACCATTAGATTTGAACACTTTCAATCCGTTTTTTATTCGGCTGATGGTAACCCAAAGATTTCCTGATTTGTCAAATGCCGTTCCGTTAACCCTTATATCTATATAATTAGGACCCACAAAGGTCAAAGACTCAAGACCACTATTGGTTTGATTGTACAAAATTGCAGGGGTATCCTCTTCAATTTTTAGCAAACCCGAAAAAAAAGAACTCGCATATACTTCGTTTTCATTGCTGGGATTAACTGTAATTCTGGTCATCGATTGCGCCCCTAAAACTTCTTCATAAGGGATATTCAACCATCCTGTTGCACTAAATTTACTTATACCGTAACTGTCTAACGGATACGGATTATAATCTGCTGAATAATCTCCGTAAACCGTCCAAAGTGAACTTGTCGTGGCGTCAAGCGCAAATATATTGTTCCGAGAAGGACCAATAGGCGTTATATTTTCGAAAGTTACTCCCGAAGAAAGTGAAGCGGTAATCAATCCATTTTCTTTTGTTCCGATAAAAACAGCATCACCAATTATTGTGGCACACGTAAAACTTGGATTACTGTCCGTGATTTGATTTGTACTTATTTGGCGCACCAAAGCCATCTGATTGTTGTAAATATAAATACTGTTCAAAGTAGCCACTATTACATAATCCGCTGTTGCTCTCATGTCCAATGAAGGCTGAGAAAGTTGGATAAATCCTGTAAAGGAATTGGAAACCGAATTAAATTTATGAATGTATCCCGCAGCATTAATGGCATACAAATCCGTTCCAAAAGTCACAATGCTTGACCAATTTCCAGTTGCAATTGTTTCCCATTGATTGTAATCGATTAAGTTTTTATTGGAAATGATAGCTCTTCGCATGCCGTTATTTGTGGCTGCATAAATAAATCCATTAAAAAGTGCTGTTTGGTTCACAATGATTTCGGCTCCATTATCGCCAATAAAATAAGTGTCCCCAAATTGCATGGTGGCCAGATTAAATTGAACGATTCCAAAATCACAGGAAACATATGCAACGCCTTCAAATTCCATGAAGTGATTGATTTTTTTTATATTTGGAGGAAGTTGTTTATTGATAATATCGACTACCTTCAGCATGCTTCCATCGGTTTCATTAATCACTATTATCAGTCCGTTTTCGTATCCTACAATTGTTTTATTGAATGTTGCACTGTGATATACTGATGAAATAGTTTGTCCGGAAAGCCCGTCAATGGTATTCGTTGTTTTAATTACGTTTGTCGATACGTTTTTTGAAAACAGAGCATTTTCGGAAGCAGCAAAAACAGCCGTTGCAGATTCTGAGACATCTTTAATTTCATTGTAAGAGAAATAGCCTTGCCACGACAAGTTACTTTGGGCAAAACCCATTTGGATAAAAAGTAAAAGCAAAAAATATAAAACGCTCTTTTTCATTATTTGCATCAATATTGGTTTACAAATATAGAACAAACGAAAGTCTTAGCATTTTGTTACGCAAAAAAAAGCCTTTCATCCGATCCCGAAGCTCAGGATAGTGAAAGGCTTTTTAAATTACAATAATCTGATTTATACCACTCCTTGAGCAAGCATAGCATCAGCTACTTTTACAAATCCGGCAATGTTTGCACCTTTTACATAGTTTACATATCCTTCTTCGTCAGTACCGTATTTTTTACATTGATTGTGTATTCCAACCATGATTTCTTTTAATCTGGAGTCCACTTCTTCACTCGTCCAGTTTAAACGAATAGAGTTTTGCGTCATCTCTAATCCTGAAGCTGCAACACCACCTGCATTTGCTGCTTTACCAGGAGCAAAAAGCACTTTAGCTTTCAAGAACAGTTTCATAGCTTCTAAAGTACATGGCATATTCGCCGCTTCTGTTACACAAATAACTCCATTTGCAATTAAGTGTTTAGCATCTTCCTCGTTCAACTCATTTTGAGTAGCACAAGGTATCGCAACATCAACTTTTACTTCCCATACGCTTTTTCCTTTGTGGAAAACTGCATTTGGATATTTTTCTAAATAAGCTTCGGCTTTATTATCTCCTCTTGCTCTCATTTCAAGCATAAAGTCGATTTTATCTCCAGAGATTCCTTCTTCATCATAAATATAACCATCAGGACCAGAAATAGTAACTACTTTTCCTCCAAGATCATTTACTTTTAAAGCTACTCCCCAAGCAACGTTACCAAATCCAGAAATAGATACTCTTTTTCCTTTGATGTTTTGACCAATAGTATTCAGCATTTGTTCTGCAAAATAAACTACTCCGTAACCTGTTGCTTCCGGTCTGATTAAAGAACCACCATAAGCCAATCCTTTTCCGGTTAAAACTCCGGTAAATTCGTTTTTGATTCTCTTGTATTGACCAAATAAATATCCGATCTCTCTGGCTCCAACTCCGATATCCCCAGCAGGAACGTCTAATTGTGGCCCGATGTGTCTGCACAATTCAGTCATGAAAGACTGACAAAAACGCATCACTTCCCCATCAGATTTTCCTTGTGGATCAAAATCAGATCCTCCTTTTCCTCCACCCATTGGCAAAGTAGTCAAACTGTTTTTGAATACTTGTTCAAAAGCTAGAAATTTAAGCACTGATAAATTTACCGTATGATGAAAACGAATTCCACCTTTGTAAGGTCCAATTGCTGAATTCATTTGAATTCTAAAACCCCTATTTACCTGAATCTCTCCTTTATCGTCTACCCAAGGGACACGAAATATAATAGAACGCTCCGGCTCCGCTATTCTGAGAAGCAAATTTTTTCCGTCGTATTTTTTTTGCTCTGCAATAAATGGAATTACAGTCTCTGCAAATTCCCTAACAGCTTGAATAAATTCAGGTTCATTTGGATTTTTGGCCTCAACTTGAGCCATAAAATCATTTATTTTTAGTAACATAGATTATAAATAATTAATTAAGAAAACGATTTCGTTATAATCCACAAAGATACATTTTATAAAAATATTCAGACTCTGTTTTTTTCGATTTCTAAATAGAATTATCTTTTTATTAAGCATTTTCAAACAATTGTGTTTATGATATACTCATTTAAACCAAATAACTGGGACTTTCGTAAGTAAATAAGAATTTGTCTGCTTATTTTTAATTTTATTTTTATATTAGGTATGCATGATGTTTTTATATATTTGTCAAGATTAGAAAAATTAACACCTAATGATCAAACAAACAATCCTCTTTTTATTAATCTGTTATGGATTTTCCCCTGATGCAAACGCGCAATTCGGTGGATTTTCTCATGAAATAGGGGTGATAGCAGGGCCAGTTGCCTTTCAATCCGACTATGGGGAGCGTTATGATTTTGATACTAACTCCGGAAATACAGGTTTAGGAATCGGGATTATTCACTATCTCAACTTTTCTTACAAAGCGGAATGTAACTGTTTCACGCCTGAAACTTATTTTAACGACCATTTTAAATTAAGGTCGGAACTCTCTTATAACAAAACCAACTTAGAACATTTTGGACAATGGGTTGAAGGCAAACCTTCGCGAGGAAAGGAGCAATTGAAAGCAATGACTGGGAGTACGGCTGTAACTAATATCGGTATGCAACTTGAATATTTCCCTTGGAGCATTCGTGACTTTACTGCCAGAACAGGAAGTTTTGGCCCCTTTATCAGTCTTGGTGGACAATTCAGCTATTATAATGCTGAAGCTTCGTCAACATTAGGCCCATTAGGAACTCCCTTAACTACATTTCCTAAGTATTTAACCCCAACTGACGGACGTCCTTATGGTTTTTCTACCGAAAGCGGAACCGTTTGGTCTGTAATATCCAGTGTGGGAGCTCGCTATAAATTAAGCCCATTACAAGATTTAATGGTTGATTTAAGATTTCAATATTATTTTTCCAATTGGGTAGATGGACTAAATCCTAATCCTGCGCTTTACAAGGAAAACAGAGCAAACGATTGGTTGGTCTGGTTCAACGTGGGTTACATTTATTACTTGCAATAGCACTTAAACAACCATTTATAAAAAACAAAACCCCAATTCTGAAATTTAGAATTGGGGTTTTGTTTTTATTAATTTATGCTAACGCTTGTTTCAAATCTTCTATCAAATCCTCAGCATCTTCTATACCTACACTTAATCGAACAAGATCATCTGTAATCCCAACTTCCTTTCGTTTGTCCTCCGGAATGGAGGCATGCGTCATCAAAGCCGGATGATTCGCTAGTGATTCCACTCCGCCTAAAGATTCAGCAAGTGTAAAAACGTTTAATTTTTCCAGAAAATCAATCGCATCTTCTTTTTTGCCCGAAACAAAAGTAAAAGACACCATTCCTCCAAAACCACTCATTTGCTTTTTAGCAATTTCATGATACGGATGGCTTGGTAATCCAGGATAATATACTGTTTTAACTTTTGGATGGTTATTCAGAAACTCCACCACTTTTCCTCCATTTTCACAATGTCTTTCCACGCGCAAATGCAAGGTTTTAATTCCTCTTAATACCAAGAAACTATCCATTGGTCCCAATGTTGCTCCAGTCGCAAATTGTTGAAAATGCAATTGTTCTCCCAGTGCTTCATCTTTTACAATCAAAGCGCCGGCAATAACATCAGAATGGCCTCCCAAATACTTAGTCGCCGAATGCATCACGATATCAGCTCCCAAGTCTAATGGTTTTTGCAAATAAGGCGTTGCAAAAGTATTATCAACTGCAAAAAGGATTTTCTTTTCCTTAGTTATTTTTGCAATTTCTTGAATATCGGCCAATTTCATCAAAGGATTCGTTGGTGTTTCTACCCAAACCAGTTTAGTGTTTTCGTTGATTAATGACTTGAATTTCTCTAGGTCATTCATATCCACAAAATGGAATTTTATTCCGGAATTTTTATATATACGGGTAAACATTCTATACGTTCCACCATACAAATCATCCATGGAAATGATTTCGTCACCAGCTTTAAAAGAACGTAAAACACAATCTGTGGCTGCTAATCCTGACGAAAAAGCCAATCCTCGTGTTCCATTTTCAATACTTGCCAATGCGTTTTCCAAAGCGCTTCTGGTAGGATTTGCAGCTCTACTGTACTCATAATCCGGATTTATAGGCTGTCCAGGGCTAGTTTGTACAAATGTTGACGTTTGATATACTGGCGGCATAACTGCTCCCGTACTTGGATCATGATGCTGACCTCCGTGAATAACCTTCGTATTGAATTTCATATCTTTTAATTTTAAAATGCTAAATAACTTCACAAATTTACCCTTTAATTTATTTTAACCAAGCAACAAGAGGTACCTTTGTATTTAATTAACAATTTTGAGATGAAACACTTTATAATTTATACTTTATTCCTTTTTTTAATAACAGGTTGTTCGAACGAATTGGCTTTTAAAGACCAATCTTTTCAGAAAAAAACAACTTTACCCTGCAAAGAAAATTGCCCTGAGATAACTGTAAAAATCCCTCTTGCAAAAAACGACCCTATTGTAGCGGACAGCATCAATAAAAAAGTGTTTTCAGTATTGAAAGAGATTATTTATTTTGGCGAAAAACCATATACATCAACAGACTACAATGGATTGTTAGCCTCATTTATTGATTCCTATGAGAAACTCCAAAAAGATTTTCCGAATGACACCTTTGGCTGGGAAGCTGAAATTAAAGGAAGTGTAAAATACCAGTCCGAAAGTGTTTTGAATATAGAAATCAACCATTATACCTACACCGGTGGCGCTCACGGATATCAAGGATTGCGTTCACTGCTTTTTGACCCCACTACCGGAAAATCCATTTCGAATAAGGAATTATTCAATGACAAGGATGCTTTTATGGCTTTCGCCGAAAAGAAATTCCGAGCCAAATATAAAATTCCGACAAACAAATCAATCAATGCAACCGGATTGATGTTTGAAGACGAGAAATTCAATCTTCCCCAAAATATTTTTTACACCGATAAAGGATTGCTGCTTTATTACAATTCGTATGAAGCGGCATCGTATGCTGATGGACCTAAAGAATTATTATTATCTTATAAGGAAGTGAATGATTATTTGGCGGTTAAATAACAAAATGGTCTTCAAAAAATCAAAAATTATTTTTAATACCATTTAGTTTATTTTTAGGGATTACCTTGCCCCGATAGAAGCGGATATCCTTTTCCTTTTTTCTTTAAAAAAGGAAAAGATACGAGCGAATAGCGGGAAAAAGCTCCTAAATAAATTTTCGGATACTCATCATCATTCCGGCGTGAAGCGCTTCGTGATAGACATTAAAAGCCATCGCATCTTCTGCAGTTTTCATTGTAAAACCGGTCATCGTAGTAAATTCCTGAAAATTATTGAACACTTTGTTTTCTAAATCCGCTTTGGTTTGATCGATGGTTTCAAAAAGAAATGACTGAATTTCATCTACATCAGCCTGCGTTGCGTCTTGTTCCGGCTTGGTTCCTCTTTTATATTTTTCTACCATTTCATCTGGAATCATCATAGGCAAACCTGACAATTTGTAAACCAACATTTGTTGAACCACCACAATATGCCCAATATTCCAAATCAGATTATTGTTATAGCCTTCCGGAATTGTGTTGAGTTGCTCTAATGTATATCCTTGTAAAAACTTTGACAAGGTATTTCTACTGTTTTCGGTAACGCAGAATGTTTGATTCATTTTTCTATTTTTTGATAAAACAATTATTTTTTTGACTTAAATAAACTTTCTAATACTCATAATCACTCCCGTATGTAGTGCCTCATGATAGTTATTAAAAGATAAAGCATCTTCAATATTTTTAATAGTTAAGCCTATTGAAGTGGTATATTCCTGATAATTTTTAAAAATTTCATTATTAAAATCAGCTTCGGTTTGATTGATGGTTTCAAAAAGTAACGACCGAATTTCTCCCACCTCAGTCTGAGTAACATCTTGAACCGGCTTGGTTCCTCCTTTGTATTTATCGAACAACTCGTCTGATATAATCATAGGCACACCCGAAAATTTATAAACCAACCTTTGTTGTGTAACCACAATGTGAGCGATATTCCAAATCAAATTATTATTAAATCCCGGAGCCATTTTATTCAATTGTTCCAAAGTATAATTTTCCAGAAATTGTGACAACACTTTTCTGCTCGCTTTGGCAATATCGAATGTTTGATGCATTTTTTTATTTTTTTGATAAAAATAATCATTTTCCGTATCAAATGATTTTTCTTTGCACAAAGAAATCGCTATTTACATGGACAAAATATACTATCTCGCTTCTTGCGATACCTGCAGAAAAATCATAAAATCATTACCGAAAGATCATAACTTGAAGTTTCACGACATCAAACAAGACCCAATTACTGTAGCAGAATTGGAACAAATGCGTGAACTTTCCGGAAGTTACGAAGCGCTTTTCAGCAAAAAAGCACAGTTGTACAAATCGATGGATTTAAAGAATAAATCGTTGACCGAAGACGATTACAAGAAATACATTTTAGAGCATTACACGTTTTTGAGTCGTCCTGTTTTTATTATCAAAGACAAGATTTACATTGGCAACACACAACAAAACATGCATCAAGTAATGCTTGCTTTTGCAAATGTCTAAAAGAAATCTCGCACTTATTGGCGCCACCATTGTTTCGTTGATTTACGGCGTTACGTTTACCATTGCCAAAGATGTCATGCCATTGTACATTGACGCCTATGGCTTTATCTTGTTGCGCGCCGGCGGTTCGATGATTTTGTTTTGGTTGGTTTGGCTTTTTATGCCAAAAGAGAAAATTGCGTTCAATGATTTTCCTCGAATTATTGCGGCGGCTTTCTTCGGCGTGGCGTTTAATATGCTTACATTTTTCAAAGGATTAAGCCTCACTTCTCCCATTAGTGCTGCGGTGATTATGGTTTCGACACCAATGATTGTTTTGACACTTTCGGCATTGATTATGAAGGAACGCATGCAAAAACGAATGGTTTTTGGGATTATCCTTGGTTTGATAGGAACTGCTTTTCTTATTCTGTACGGAAAATCCATCGGCAGTGCCACAAACGCCGGTTTGGGAAATTTTCTGGTTTTGGTCAACGCCATTTCCTATGGTTTTTATCTGATAATCGTCAAGAAATTAATGGACAAATACAATGCGTTTACGTTTGTAAAATGGATTTATTTATTTGGTTTTATTATGGTTTTGCCTTTTGGCTGGAGCCAATTTCAAGCTGTGAACTGGGCTTTGGTTCCAATGGATATTTGCTGGAAAATAGGGTTTGTGGTGGTTTTTTCGACTTTCCTGACCTATTTGCTGAATTTGCTTTCGATGAAAGAATTAAAACCAACCACGGTTGCCGTTTTTATTTATTTACAACCGCTATTCGCAACTATTTTTGCGATAAGCTTGGGGAAAGACGAATTGAGTTTGGTGAAAATTGTTTCAGCCATTTTAATATTTGTCGGCGTTTATTTGGTGACGCAGAAGAAGTAAAAAGCAGTGTTCAGTCTCGACGCTTCGGGATTAGTGTTCAGTGTCCAAATCGAAGATTATAGTCTTTTATATTATTCATTGCGCTTATTATATGAATGCAAAAATTAAAATCTGATTACTAAAAACATTTACTTAAACCGAGTCACGGAATACTAATCCCGAAGCGCCGAGACTGAACACTGCAAACTTTTAATTATCTTTGACCTCTTTTAGAAAATTATATGATACAATCAATGACGGGTTTTGGTAAAGCGACTTTGCAATTACCAACCAAAAAAATCACGGTAGAAGTAAAATCCTTAAACAGTAAAGGTTTGGATTTGAATGTAAGAATGCCTTCACTTTACCGCGAAATGGAATTGGGTTTACGCAACCAAATTGCACTAAAACTGGAAAGAGGAAAAGTGGATTTTTCTATTTTTATCGAAAGTACCGCCGAACAAACTTCTACGAAAGTCAATGTGCCGATTGTAAAAGCCTACATCAATCAATTAAGAGAAGTGTATGCTGATGCTGATGAAACGGAACTCATGAAAATGGCTGTTCGCATGCCGGATACCATGAAAATAGAACGCGATGAAATTGATGAAAACGACTGGGTACAAATCCAAACCGTTATCGAAGAGGCTTTGCAAAACATCTTGAACTTCAGAAGAGATGAAGGAATGTCTTTAGAAAAAGAATTCCAATTGCGAATTGGCAACATTCGTCAATACATGACCGAAGCTTTGGCACTTGATCCAGAACGCGTTCAAGCGATAAAAGATCGTTTGCAAACTGCAATCTCAGAACTTAAAGTCAATGTAGACGAAAATCGTTTCGAGCAGGAATTGATTTATTATTTAGAAAAATTAGACATCACCGAAGAAAAAGTACGTTTGACGAATCACTTGGATTATTTCTTGGAAACCATCAACGGAACAGAAGCCAACGGTAGAAAATTAGGTTTCATTACCCAAGAAATGGGACGTGAAATCAACACGATGGGTTCTAAATCCAATCACGCACAAATGCAAAAATTAGTCGTTCAGATGAAAGACGAATTGGAAAAAATCAAGGAACAAGTATTAAACGTATTGTAAAACATATTAGGTAGAGACGCGATTCATCGCGTCTTTATGCATAAAGACAGGAGCATTTTGCGACTAGAATTAAATAACAACATGAGCACAGGAGGAAAATTAATCGTTTTTTCGGCACCATCTGGATCGGGGAAAACTACCATAGTTAGACATTTATTAAGCAAAGAAGATTTGAATCTTGAATTTTCGATTTCGGCAGCTTCACGTGAGCCAAGAGGCGAAGAGGTAAACGGAAAAGATTATTATTTCATGTCTACCGAAGCGTTTAAAAAACACATCAAAAACGAGGACTTTCTGGAATGGGAAGAAGTCTATCGTGATAATTTCTACGGCACCCTAAAAAGTGAAGTGGAACGCATTTGGGCCAAAGGAAAAAATGTGATTTTTGATATTGATGTATCTGGCGGATTGCGTATCAAGCATAAATTCCCTGAAGAAACTTTAGCTGTTTTCGTGAAACCACCAAGCGTGGATGAACTAAAAAGAAGATTAAAGGAACGCTCTACCGAAAGTGATGACAAAATCAATATGCGTATCGCTAAAGCATCGGTAGAATTGGCAACAGCACCACAATTTGATGTTATTATAAAAAACTACGATTTAGATATTGCTTTGGAAGAAGCGTATCAATTGGTAAAGAATTTTGTGAAATAAAAAAGCTAGGCGTTAAAAGTTAGAGGTTAAGCGTTAGAACTTCCCGCCTCATAACCTCTAACTTTTAACGCCTAACTTTTAACCTCTAACTTTCAAACATGAAAATAGGTCTGTATTTCGGAACGTTTAATCCCATACATGTTGGGCATCTCATCATTGCCAATCACATGGCGGAGCATGCCGATTTAGATCAAGTTTGGATGGTGGTAACGCCACACAATCCTTTGAAGAAAAAAAGCACGTTGCTCGATGATTATCATCGGTTACAAATGGTACATCTTGCCTCTGAAGATTTTCCAAAAATAAAACCATCGGATATTGAGTTTAAATTGTCACAACCCAATTATACCGTGAATACTTTAGTTCACTTACAGGAAAAATATCCAAATTACGAGTTCTCCTTAATCATGGGCGAAGACAATCTCAGGTCGTTACACAAATGGAAAAACTACGAAGCTATTCTTGAAAATCATGAGATTTATGTGTATCCTCGAATTTCAACCGAAGCAGAAAATGCAACTTTCAAAAACCATCCAAAAATCCACATGATTGATGCACCTGTTGTAGAAATATCATCGACATTTATTCGGGACAATATCAAAAAAGGGAAAAATGTGCAGCCTTTGTTACCAACAAAAGTCTGGGAATATATTGACCATAATAACTTTTATAAAAAGTAATTATCCCAAAACTCTTTTCAATTCCAGTTGAATATTCTCAAAAACAGCACTCAGATTTTCATTTTTACCTGATAATAAAAATACTTCTGTACTAGGCATTTGCTTGCTGTTCCACAACAATTGGATTTTTTTTTCTTGCATTAAACATTTCGCATTGCAATCCCAAACGACAGCGATTCCAGTATTTTTCGAAATTATTTCCAGCATTTCATATTCAGACGGAATGATATAATTGGGAATCATCGAAGGTCTTTTTTTGTTAAAAACATGCAGCCAGAACAATTTAATATGTGGAATCTGCGCATTGTGGCTGAACCATTTTTGGTCGTTTAACCAATGTTCAATTGCAGAGAAATCCTTTATTTTGATATTGAATTTTAATTCGGAAGCATCGATAGTGTTGGAGCCAACAATCACTTGTTTAATTTCCCCGACCTTCTTCTGAATGGTGTCAAACGTGTCATATTTTTTGGTGACAACCGCAAAATCTAATTTTTTAGAATTGACCAATTCAAAAAGTGCATCGTCGTGATGAAAACTAAAATCGATAAATTCAAATTTTGAAACCAAGGCACTTCCCAAACTGCTCATCAAATGCTTTGAGATTCCAATTGAAATTAATCGATTCGCATTGAACGCTTTGGCACGAAAACCATTCTCCACATTTTCCAATCGGTCTAACGCCTCGATGATTAAATTATTGAGTAACTTAGCGTATTCCGTTGGTTCTACGCCTTTAGACTTTCGATTGAAAAGTTTATAACCTACATGTGCTTCCAACATTGATATTTGCTGACTAACAGCAGGTTGACTGATAAACAATTCTTTGGCAGCCAAAGAAAAATTACCGTTTTTATAAACAGATTTAAACGTTCGGTACCATTCGAGATTGACCATGATATAAATATATTTATCACAAACATAATTTAAATTATTTTTACTAATAGCATATTCGTCCTAAATTTGTATAAACAAAATTAGAAATGAAGAAAATCGCATTATTTGCCCTTATAGCATTAACCGTAAGTTGCATTAGAGCAACTGCACAAAATAAAAAAAGTATGAAAAAGGTATTATTTGTTGTTACCAGTCACAATAAATTAGGTAACACGGGAGAAAAAACAGGATTCTGGACAGAAGAATTTGCCGCACCTTATTACGAATTATTAGACAAAGGAGTTGCCATTGATGTTGCTACTCCGCTAGGTGGACAACCGCCTATTGATCCAAAAAGTGAAGATCCATCAGCTGCAACTGAAGATACTAAAAGATTTGATGCTGATACTGAGTTATTGGCAAAACTGAAAAACACGAAAAAATTAGCGGATGTAAAAGAGTCTGATTATGATGCGGTTTTCTATCCGGGAGGTCACGGTCCGTTATGGGATTTGACAACTGATAAAAATTCAATTGCCTTAATCGAGGCATTTTATACAAACAATAAACCCGTTGCTTTTGTTTGTCATGCACCTGCAGTTCTTAAAAGCGTAAAAGCAAATGGAGAATTTTTAGTAAAAGGCAAAAAAGTAACCGGATTTTCTAATACCGAAGAAGCCGCTGTGGGTTTGACTGACGTAGTTCCATTTTTATTGGAAGATGCTTTACAGGCCAATGGCGCGACGTATTCAAAGGCTGCAGACTGGCATCCTTATGCCGTTGAAGATGGATTATTGATTACGGGTCAAAACCCGGCTTCGTCCAAACTAGTTGCTGAAAAATTATTAAATCAATTGAATTCAAAAAAATAAAAACATGTTAAACTTCGAATTATACAATCCTACTAATTTAATTTTTGGAAAAGGACAAATTGAAAAACTTTCCACTTTGGTGTCACAAGGAGCAAAAATCCTTCTGGCGTATGGCGGTGGAAGTATTTTTAAAAATGGAATCCATGAACAAGTTATCAATACTCTAAAAGGTTTTGAAATCGTGGAATTTGGAGGAATTGAACCAAATCCACATTTTGAAACATTGATGAAAGCAGTTTCAGTTATCAAAGAACAAAAAATAGATTTTATACTTGCCGTAGGTGGTGGTTCGGTAATTGATGGGGTAAAATTCATTTCGGCTGCCGTTAACTTTGATGGAAATCCAATGGATATTCTTCAAAAGAGATTATTGATTAAAGATTTGTCTAAAGTGATTCCTTTTGGAACTGTTCTAACGCTTCCGGCTACTGGAAGCGAGATGAATTCCGGCGCCGTAGTTACTATTGAGTCTACGCAAGAAAAATTAGCTTTTGGTGGTTCTGCTTTGTTTCCAAAATTTTCGATTTGCGATCCAACCGTAATTGAATCTTTGCCAAAAAGACAATTGCAAAACGGAGTTGTTGATGCGTACACCCATGTTTTGGAACAGTATTTAACCTATCCGCATGAAGGATATCTTCAAGACCGAATCGCAGAGAGTATTTTGCAAACTTTGATTCAAGTAGGTCCTGAAGTGGTTGAAAAACCTACTGATTATGCTTTGGCTTCTAACTTTATGTGGAGTTGCACCATGGCTTTGAATGGATTAATCCAAAAAGGAGTTCCTTCGGATTGGGCGACGCACATGATTGGTCATGAATTAACGGCTTTGTACGGAATCGATCACGCCAGAACGTTGGCGGTTGTGGGTCCAAATTTATACCGAGTGATGTTTGAAACTAAAAAGGGAAAATTGGCACAATACGGAAAACGTATTTTCAATTTAACTGGAACTGAGGACGAAATCGCAAACGAAGCCATCAACAAAACAGTTGAATTTTTCCATACTATGGGAATGGAAACTAAATTATCCGATTACACTAAAGAGTTTGATAAAACGGCTGATTTTATTGTAAATCGTTTTGAAGAAAGAGGTTGGTTAGGGTTGGGAGAAAAACAAAATATCACTTTAGAAAAGGTGAAATCTATTGTTGAAATGAGTTATTAATTCAAATGCTGATTGAAGCAGTTTAAATAAAAAGGCGTTCTCATTTTATATGGGAACGCCTTTTAAAATTCTAAACTATAACTAACTAATTCAATTCGCATTATTTTGTTAAATTGTTAAACAATAAACAACAAGAACGAAATGCCAGTATCTATATTGTGTTAAAAAACAAAAAAAATTAAAATTATTTTTTACCCGTTATAATTGCCGTATTTCCAAAACGTTTAAAAACAAACGTTCTTGTTCTAATTTAATTTGTATCATCAGTACTTTTTTAAGTACTTTTGATTAAATTCAATAAAAAAATGGCTGAAAATATAAAATTCGCAGTAATAGGTGGTGGAAGTTGGGCGACAGCGATAGCAAAAATGTTATGTGTAAATCTTACCGAAATTTCATGGTATATGCGTAATGAAGCTGCTATTGAACACATTAAAACGTACAAACACAATCCAAACTATTTGAGTTCTGTAGAATTCGACATCAATAAACTAAAACTGACCAGCGATATCAATGAAGCTGTAGCGTATGCAGATTACATCATTTTTGCTATTCCCTCTGCTTTTTTAGATGGTGAGTTAGAAAAATTAACGGTTTCTTTGAAAGATAAAATCATTTTTTCAGCGATTAAAGGAATTGTTCCGGAAACGAGTTTAATTGTGGGAGAACATTTCCATGTGAAATATGATATTCCTTATTACAACATCGGTGTAATTACTGGTCCTTGTCATGCAGAAGAGGTAGCAATGGAACGTCTTTCTTACCTTACCATTGCGTGTGGCGATCCCGATAAAGCTAAAGTTGTTGCTAAAAATTTATCTGGAAATTATATCAAGACAAAAATTACAGATGACATCATAGGAACGGAATATGCAGCCATGCTAAAAAATATTTATGCGATTGCAGCGGGAATTGCTCATGGTTTGGGTTATGGTGATAATTTCCAATCGGTGTTGATGAGTAATGGGATTCGAGAGATGAAAAAATTCATCAAGAAAGTCCATAAAATGAAACGTAACATCAATGATTCCGCTTATTTAGGTGATTTATTGGTTACCGGTTATTCGGTATTTTCCAGAAACAGAATGTTCGGAAATATGATTGGCAAAGGCTATACGGTTAAATCAGCAATGATGGAAATGAGTATGGTTGCCGAAGGGTATTATGCCGTAAAAAGCGCCTATAAACTCAATCAGGCTTACGGTGCCAAAACGCCAATTATAGATGCCGTTTACAGTATTTTATACGAAGGACAGGAAGCTAAAGCCGTGTTTAAGAAACTTACCGATAAACTGGATTAACACTTTTTTTGTCATTTCGACGCAGGAGAAATCCCATCAAGTGATTCAGATTATGAGATTTCTCTTGTGTCGAAATTGACAAGATTATAACTATATTCTTATGAGCGAAAGATGGAAATACCAGATAAAAACTGGTGGGATTTGGGGTGTATTTATGACGGTTTTCAATGTATTATTCGACATTAAAGAAATCCCTTTTTCAGAACAGGTTGCTACACCTAATTTTTATATTCGCGCGGTTGCTTACATCATTGTAGGTATATTTGTTTTAGGTTATTTTACCTGGAAATCCAAAGTTAAACAACAAAGCCGCTAAATCATTTTTATGAGTGAAAGATGGAAATTCCAGATTAAAAATGGTGTGATTTGGGGATTGATTATCTCCTCTTGCATAGCCGTTTTTGACGTATTCGAAATGTCTTTTGAAGATGCTTTTTTGTCCAAAGAAAAGCTACTCCGAACGCTTTATTTTATTTTGGCTGGAATATTTATAGTTGGTTATTCGAATTGGAAGAAAAAAGTCAAACGCGAGTATAGTACTGAATTATCTCACGATAACCCCGTCAACAAATAGAATAGGCACTTCTTCAACGAAATCCTCATGGATGGAATGTGCTTTAAAAATGAACTTTTTATCGTATAATTTGTCTCCAATAAAAAACGTTAGCATGAACTCATTGTTGAGCACCAAAACACTTTTTTCTATCATTTCAATTTTGACCACTGAAACCGGTGGCACTTCTACAAAAGCGTGACGCAAAAGTGATGTTTTTTTCATTTCACCGTCAATAGTTCCAAAAGCTTTAGAAACTACCATAACACTTTCGATTAAGTAATCGCTATCATTTACTAAATAAGCATACCACACTTTTTCCATGAAATCGTCACTCCATTCTTGAACTACAGCAAGAAATACGTTTTCTACTTCGGGGATGATGATGTCTTTTTTCAACTTTTAAACTATTTGTTAAATCTAACCCTTTCAGAGTTCAAAACTCTGAAAGGGTTGCTATGTTTATTTATATACTTGATTTGAATTGCTCCAAGAAACGAACGTCATTTTCGTAGAACATACGGATATCGCCGATTTGGTACAACAACATGGCGATTCTTTCGATTCCCATCCCGAATGCAAAACCGTTGTATTCATCAGGGTTGATGCCACAGTTTTTCAAAACGTTTGGATCTACCATTCCGCAACCCATGATTTCTAACCAACCAGTTCCTTTGGTGATTCTATAATCGGTTTCTGTTTTAAGACCCCAATAAATATCAACCTCAGCACTTGGCTCGGTAAACGGAAAATAAGACGGACGCAAACGGATTTTTGATTTTCCGAACATCTCTTTTGTGAAATATAAAAGCGTTTGTTTTAAGTCGGCAAAAGAAACGTCTTTGTCAATATACAAGCCTTCCACTTGGTGGAAAATACAGTGTGAACGCGATGAAACGGCTTCGTTACGGAATACTCTTCCCGGAGAAATCGTACGAATTGGCGGTTTATTTTCCTCCATGTAACGCACTTGTACTGATGATGTGTGCGTACGCAACAAAATATCAGGATTCGTTTGAATGAAAAACGTGTCTTGCATGTCACGTGCCGGATGGTATTCCGGTAAGTTTAATGCGGTGAAATTATGCCAGTCATCTTCGATTTCCGGACCTTCAGAAACGTTGAAACCAATGTTTGAAAAGATGTCTATAATTTGGTTTTTTACCAATGAAATAGGGTGACGAGAGCCAATAGTTATTGGTTCAGCCGAACGCGTCAAATCACCATAAAAGCCTTTGATTTCTTCTTTACTTTCTAAAGCTTCCTGTATGGTTTTTACTTTGTCTTCGGCAGACGTTTTAAGCAAATTGATTACTTGTCCAAATTCCTTTTTTTGGTCGTTTGGAACGTTTTTGAATTCAGCGAAAAGGTCTTTTAAAAGTCCTTTGCTTCCAAGAAATTTAATTCGGAATGTCTCTAATTCAGCTACGTTTTGCGTTGAAAAAGCTTGTGCTTCGCCAATATATTCTTTTATCTTATCTATCATTTTCATTCAATAATTGAGAGTGCAAATTTAGTAAAAAGTTGGAAGTTAGAAGTTAGAAGTTAGAAGTATTTCTAAACTTCTATAGCAATATCAACTTTAAATCAATCCCGATAGCTATCGGGGCGTTAATCTGTAATCTAAAATCATCAATCAATAAGTTCTCTTTCCAGGAAATAATTCACAATAGCTTCCTTCATCAAAACCGTCTGTTCTCCAGCTTTTAGCGGTGGCAATTCCTCTTTTACCTTGTAATGTGGCCATCCTTCTTCATCAAAAAATTCGAATTCATAGAAACCATACGGTTCTAATAACCTGCAAATCGCGATGTGCATCAGGTTTAGTTTTTCGTCTTTTTTGTATTCACTATGCACTTTCCCGAGTTCTTGTACGCCAATTAGATAAATAATAGCGTCGAGATCTAAATCCTCCCCTTGAGAAAATTGATTGGAAAGTATATCTACAAGCTGTTCCCAGCGTTCTTTAAGTTGTGTGTCTCTTGACATTTTTATGAGTTATGAGTTATGAGTCATGAGTTATTAATTCATCTGTCATAAAATTATTTCGGTAAAGATAAGAACTTGAAAATTGGCAATTGATAACGAACTATTCTTTTATATTTGCACTTTTATTTTTCTTAATTAAGTGTCATGGGATTTTTGGATATTATTTTGGGTGTATTGCTTTCTTTTGCTTTGTATAAAGGCATTAGAAATGGTCTTTTTGTAGAATTAGCTTCTTTGGTTTCGCTGTTGGCCGGAATTTATTTTGCCATAAAATTTTCGTCATTTATCAAAGAAATCTTAGCCGGATTTGTCAAATGGAATCCCAACACAATCCAAGTAATTGCTTTTGTACTCACATTCATACTGGTAGT
The DNA here is from genome assembly GCF_048286775.1 of Flavobacterium glycogeni. Classification (NCBI taxonomy): domain Bacteria; kingdom Pseudomonadati; phylum Bacteroidota; class Flavobacteriia; order Flavobacteriales; family Flavobacteriaceae; genus Flavobacterium; species Flavobacterium glycogeni. Next base: position 124,677 of record NZ_JBLVPV010000005.1, on the reverse strand, counting down.
AATTGGAATATCACTTTTGGGTAAATTTCTAACCGGAATCGCTGATTTTGCCTTTTTAGGATGGCTGAACAAGTTAGGCGGCGGTTTCTTCAGGGTGCTGAAAACAATTTTGATAATAGGAATTGTTTTCAAGGTTTTCGAAAAAATAAACTATCATAATTTTATAGCCAAAAAAGAAACGTTAGACAATTCTCTTTTTTATAATCCAATCCAAAAAACGGCAGGATTCATGTATCCTTCGATAGAAAACTGGTATGACGGTTTGAAGAAGAAGTAATCAGGTTGCAGTGTTCAGTTGCAGTTTGCAGTAGTTGAAAAGAAGAAATTAAATTTAAGAAATATTATGCCAAAAAATTTAAAGTGGACATTGCGATTTGGAATGTTAACACCAATTCTAATTTTGATTGCTATTTTTCTAGCTGGAGGAGGACATGGTTATTTTGAACCCATTTTCATTCTTTTCCCATTTTCTTGTATCTCTATTATATTTTTTAATGAGATCAATCTCTTGTTTATTTTTATAGCTTTGATTCAATATCCTATTTATGGATTACTTTTAGACAAAATGAAAGTTAAGAATATCGCATTCTTTATTATTCTTGCACATTTATTTTTAGCGATAACTACTTATGTCCTTAGACCTATAAATTTCAGTTAAAAAGAATACAAATCAATTTATAGGCTGATAAAAAACTGACACTAAAAACTATTATTTCACTTCCTTAATTGCGCTGCTTTCAATCCAGCCTTCGGTTCCATCAGTCAGTTGTACTTTTTTCCATTTTCCGATGATTTCCTCCACATAGACTTTAGTTCCTTCGTGCAGCACAAATATTGGCTGACCGCCATTTCTGGGTTCGCTCTTTACATTGGCCATTTCAGCAAAAACAATAGCCGGTTTTTCAGTGTCAAAATGACTTTTTTCAAAAATTGTAGACGAAACACTGATTAGAATTAGAAAAAAAAGCACAAACATTCCAAAAAAGAAAATTCTTTTTGAAAGTGTTATTTGTGAAAAATAATATCCAATAAAAAACAATAGAAAAGTTATTGCCAGTCCAACAGAAATCCACGCCCACGTATTGTAATGATAGATTCCCGTAAAATCCCGAATCAGCTTTCCAAAACCTACTTTTGGAATTACTTTAATTTCATCGATAGTCCGTTTTTGAGCGAATTTCAAGTTGTTAATCGCATCGATATTATTTGGGTTTAAAACCAATGCTTTTTCATAATTGTAAATAGAAGGCGCCACTTTATTCAACTTATAATACGCATTTCCTAGATTAAAATACAATTCAGAAGAATGTTTGCTTTCTGTCAAAACACTTTCATACGCTTGAACTGCCTGATCGAATTCCCCATTTTTATACAATTCATTTCCTTTTTCGAAACCACTTTGGGCAAAGAAAACTTGGGTTGTCAATAGTAATATATAAAGTATGTTTTTCATTTTAATGTTATAAGTTATCGATTGACTATTCTCGAAAATCAAAGTGAGATTGCTTCGTTCCTCGCAATGACATCGGCGGTTCAAAATTATATCTGTTTTTCTAAGTCTGAAATAATCGCTACCGCTTTATCAAAATCCTTTTGTATCGTAACACTTGATGATGGCGCATATCGTGCGATTTCACAGTTCTCCGTAAGTGCAATAAAATCATTCACCGCTTCAGGATTCGCATTTCTTGACAACAACAATTCTTGAATATTATCCTTACTCATTTCTGAAGTCTCAATATGCAACTTGGCTTTCAAGAAATTATGCATCGCTTTCTCCAGCGCAATGTAAAACAGTTCTTTGTTGTTGATTTGTTTCTTGGCTTCCGATAAATATTTCTTTGCCAATCTATTATTCATTCGAATTCTGTTTCCGGTAATATCACCATCAATAGCTTCTTTTTTCTTTTTGAATAATACGATTAAAGGCAACATTAAAAATGGAAAAAAGAACAATCCGTAAAACAAATTAGACCCAAAGAAATCTTTCTTATTCATCGTCAAAAGATTGCTTTCTAACTTTATGAATTTGAATTGCTCTACTTTGTCAATTTCACTCTTGTTTGCATCAGCACCAGAAGCTACTGTCGCATCAGTAGGCGAAGGACCATCGAGAACATTAATCATGATCTCTGGTGAACTTAGCGTTTTATACGTTCTGGAACCCAAATCAAAATAGGTAAATTTTAATGGTTTTATCGGGTAATTTCCTTTGTACTGCGGAACGATGGTATAGCTGTCTGAAATCTTTCCGGCCATTCCAGAAACGGGCGTATTGACCTGTTCGCTATGAACTGCTTCATACATTTCCAGCGCATTGGGTGCTATCGGTTTTGGCAAGCTAAATAATTTCAGATTCCCTTTTCCGGTTACACTTACTACCAAGTCCAGGCTTTCTCCGTTTTTTAAATTGGTTTTTGTTGGTGTTACTTTAAAGTCAAAATTTCCAACAGCACCCGAGAAGTCTTCCGGTTTTCCAGCCTCAGGAAGTGGCTTAACATTTATGGTTTTAGCTCCTGCAGAAACTCTCTTACTGCCTTCGGTGACAACCATTCGACCAAACATATCCCTGCGATTCGACGGTAATTCAACATCAATGTCTAATGACAACGGCTCAATGACCAGCTTTCCTGATTTTTGAGGATACAAAACTATTTTTTTAAGCACAATAAAACGGTATTTCTCCCCTTTAAACATGCCTTCTTCTGCAACAAACCGTTTTATATCAATGTTCTGACTCCAGAAATCATTGTATTTTGGCTTACTAACTTCGTTAGAATTTGTGATTCCGATATTATAGCTGAAATACAGCTTATAAACCACCGTAATAGGCTCGTTTACATAAGGATTTGTTTTAGAAATATCAGCAACAAGATAAATATTATCATCCGCTGAAACACTTGTATCATTTGGATCCCTTGGCTGTTCCGTTGCAGCGGTAACATTTATTTTTATGGGTGTCGTTTTATAAATTTGCCCGTTGTATTCTATAGCGGCTTGCTTGATAACCAATGTCCCTTTTTTATTTGGCAAAAGAAAATAAGAATATATTTTCTCAAAAGAACTTCTTCCGTTTACCCAAGACTGACTGACTTGCTGGCTTGGTCCGGCAATAATTCTAAATCCTTCAAAAGAGGGTTGGACAAAATTATCCCCATCTACATTCATCATAAAATCGATGCGAAGTCTCTCGTTTATACCAAGCGTAGCTTTACTCACTCTAGCCTCAAATTGCACTTGAGCGCTAAGTAAATTGCACACCATTAAAACAATTACTGCTATAAATTTTTTCATTTTTAAATTGTCTAATTGAACTACCAATCTTTCTCCGTCTTAACTGGTTTTCCTTGTACTTTTTTGGCGTTTACTTTATCCTGTACTTTCTTTTCTTCTTTATTCACTGCATTCAATAGATTTTCTAAACGCTCTTTAGAAATTCCTCCAGGAGCCGGTTTTGGCTCTCCATCTTCATTAGGTTTAGGATCTTTTTTTTGTTTGTCCTTATCTCCCTTATCGTCTTTCTTGTCTTTATCCTTATTGTCTTTTTTATCTTTTTCTCCGTCTTTCTTATCGTCCTTTTTGTCTTTATCGCTCTTTTTATCGTCTTTTTTGTTATCATCCTTTGGAGGATTTTCTTTCAGCATTTTTTTTGCCAAAGCATAATTATAACGCGTTTCCTCATCTGTTGGGTCGTTTCTCAAGGCGTTTTTGTAGGCCTCAACTGCTTGCGTATAATCCTTTTCATTCATAAAAACATTTCCCAAATTATGAAAAGCCCTGTGTTTCTGAGGTCTTGCTTTTGAATTTTTCAATGCTTTAGCATACGCAAATTTCGCTTCCGAAGATTGTTTTTGCTTATAAATAGTATTTCCAAGATTGAAAGGTGCAGTCGCTTTATTTGGAAATTTTGAATCCGAAATTCTATAATTAGCTTCGGCATCTACAAATTTATTTTCAGCATATTCCTCGTTCGCTTTAGGCAATATTCTATCTTTCTGTTGCGCGTTTGCAACAAAAGAAAAAAGCAATAACAGATATAAAATTATGTTTTTCATTGTATTTTTTAATGTAAGTGTCAAAGCATACCGACTATTTTTGTTCCAATAATGGAGCGCAACCCTATACTTTACTCTTTATACTTTTTTATTCTCGTTAAATAAATTCAATTTGTTTACCCAACTTGTTTTTCTTTCCAAAAGGAAAATATCCAGAAATAAGAAAACAAAAGCAAAACCTAAAAACCATTGAAATTGCGATTGAAAATCAGCCATTTCTGTCGCTTCAAATTCTGTTTTTTGAATATTATTCAATGCATTCTTAACATATTCAAGTACTTCTTTAGTGTTATTTCCGTTTACATAACCGCCTTTTGTTGCTTTAGCAATCGCAGTCAGGCTTTCTGGAACCAATTTCGTTATAACTACTTCATTGTTATTATCTCTTTTGAAACCTTCGACAATTCCATTTCTTTTCAATGGAATCGTACCTCCTTTTTCAGTTCCAACACCAATTGTAATGATTTTAATACCAAGTTTATTCGCCTCTTCCGCTGCTTCTTCTGCACCTTCGTTATGGTCTTCACCATCAGAAATCATAATCAACAACTTACTCGTTTTTTTATCATCAAAATACGTTGACGATAATTTGATTGCTTCGTTGAATGATGTTCCTACGGAAGAAACCATATCTGTATTCATGCTTTGCAGAAACATTTTTGCAACGCTATAATCCGTAGTAATGGGCAATACCGGGAAAGCGCTTCCGGCATACGCCACAATTCCTATTCTGTCGCTTCCCAATTGATTGATAATTTGCGAAACAATTTGCTTGCTTTTATCCAGACGGTTTGGCGCTACATCTTCGGCAAGCATACTTTTGGATACGTCTACTGCAAAAACAATATCAATTCCTTCTCTTTTTACGGTTTCCATTTTGGTACCAATTTTTGGATTTACCAATCCAAGAATTAATCCGGTCAATGCCAAAAGCAATACTCCTAATTTCAAAATTGGTTTAAAAACAGAACTTTCCGGGCTCAGTCTTTTTACCATTTCTAAATCCCCAAACTCACGTTGTTTTTTTCTTTTCCAATATAAATTGGCCAGAAAAACCAACACCAAAAGTGGCAGTATAAAAAGGAGGTATAAATATTTTTTTTCGTCTAATTCCATTTCTAATTTTAGATTTCTGAATTTTGATCTTAGGTTTTTACTCTAAATCTAAATTCTAAACTTGGTGATTTCAATTTCAACATTCCAGTTCCGACTCCCTTCCCTTCGGGGAGTCCCGAGGCTTCGGGAGGGGTGGGGATTCTATATAAAGCTTTTAAAAACTGTATTTCGTAATCCTAATTCAAACAATAATAAAAAACCGGCGAACCATATAAATGGTCTGAATTTCTCATCATAATCATAAAATTTTAATTCTTCAATTTCGGTAGTTTCTAATTTATTGATTGAGGCGTAAATCTCCGCTAATTTGCTGTTGCTCGTTGCTCTAAAATATTTTCCATCTGTCTTTTTAGCAATGCTTTTCATCAATTGCTCATCAATTTCCACTTTCATCATTTGGAATAAAAACTGACCATTTGGTGCAATTGAATAGGGAGACATTGCCATTCCATTTGTCCCAATCCCTATGGTATACACTTTAATTCCGTATTGTTTTGCAATATCTGATGCGGTTTCGGGCTCGATGAATCCGGCATTATTCACCCCGTCAGTCATCAGGATAACCACTTTGCTCTTCGCCTTACTGTCTTTTAATCGGTTTACGGCAGTGGCTAATCCCATTCCAATTCCTGTTCCATCTTGCAAAACATTGTCGTATTTTATACTTCTAACAGCATCCAAAATAACCGCTTTATCGCTGGTCACCGGTGTTTTTGTATACGCTTCCGAGGCATACACCACAAGCCCAATCCTATCATTTGGTCTTTCATCAACAAAATCTGCGGCCACTCTTTTGAGTGCTTCCATTCTGTTCGGTTTCAAATCTTTGGCAAGCATACTTCCTGAAACGTCTATTGCCATAACAATATCAATTCCTTTCGTAGTTTTTGTTTTATTACTTACATCAACTGTTCTTGGTCTTGCCATGGCTACAATCAAAGAGCACAAAGCCAAGATTCTAAGCACATTCAACATTGGTTTTAGCTTTGTCAAATAGGAATTGGAACCTTTAAATCCTTGTAATGAACTTATTTTTAATGTCGCTGATTGATGGTTCTTTTTCCGTAACAACCATACAATCGCTACTGGAATCAGAAGAAACAACCAAAAAAACTCTGGGTTTAAAAAAGTTACTTTAGTCATTATTTACTTGCTTGTTTTAATTCGACAGAGTTCAAAACTCGTTCTGATATTTCATTTGCATAGGTATCACCTTCTTCATGAAAAAGTAAAATCTGTTGTAATCCACCTTCTTGACTAAACAGTAATGCTTCATAATACATTTTTGCACTTGACTTATTGTCACCATTAATTTGCGAAAAAGTACCATAGGCTTTAATTCCTTTAACGCCTTCCTTAGTTTCAAATTCTTCTTGCTTGACAATCATATTTTGGGCGCCTTGAGCTTCCATTGATTGCAATATACCATTCATTGATTTAGTCAAATCTATTTGGGTTTGCTTCGCCTGTTCGCTAGCGCTCGGGTCCTGTTTGAATTTTAAAGTAGAAACCATCAGATAAAAAGGATCTAAAGCACTTCCATACGCAAAAGACTGCATTTCTTTGATTAAAGCCATTCCGTCTTTAGGAAGTGTTTTTGTCAAATCTACTCTCTTAAGCACTTTTGGTGTTTCTATAATAATCCCAGGATTTCCGTAATCACTTTTCACCCATTCTCCTTCCAATAATTCTTTGGTAGGATGACCAATAATATTATCTTTTACATAACTAAATCCTTTGGTTACAATGAAAAAAGTAGTGGTTGCTGCCAATAAAAACACAACTGAGACTACGGCGGTCACAATGCGTTTATTTCTTTGTTTGCGCAGTTGAATCTGTATCTGCTTTTGTCTTTGCGCTTCATTCAACAACACATCTTCCTCAACTGGTACTTCCACAGGAATAGAATTGTCTAATGTCAGAATTGCTTTTTGAATCTTATTTCGGTCCTCGGTGATTTCAAAATCCAATGGTTTTGACTTGGCAAATTTCACTAAATCGGCTTGTTTCAAAACACGCTCCAGATTTTCGATTATTTCCTGCGAAAGCGTCATTTTCTTTTTGACAGAAGCCGCTCTAAGTCCTTGAATCAATTCCGAAGTAGTGCTTTCCATCGCTGGAATTTCTATTGCTTCTTCAATATAATTTCTGGCAATATCCGTCAATTCACTATAATAGGCTTTGACTTCTCCTTTTTGCCAAAGTTCCTTTTTCTCTAAAGTATCCAGCAAACTGGTCGCTTTCTCGATTGGAGTTTTATAAATTTCTTCGAGTAATTTCTTTTCTTGTCGTTTTTTAATGTACCAATAAATAAACGCTCCAATACCAACAATCAAAGCGACAATCAACAGGTATTTCCACCAATCCCCAATCGGGTTATCCGCTGGAGCAATGTCCTTAATGTCGAACATTTTTTGTTTCAAAGTATCCACTTGAACATTCGCCACTTCAACCAAAAGCGAATCCGTCAGAAACGGTTTGCTGTCGATAAAAATCTTTATACTCGGAATAACATATCTACCGGAATCAAATTGGGTTAAACCGTATTTTTTGATTAATTCATAACGTCCGTCCATTTTGACAGTATCAATAGGATACGACTGAATCACCTCTAAAGCGCCAAAGTTTTTTAATTTTGGAAAAATCACTTTAGACGAAGTATCAACAGTAGTTTTTATGGACAGTTTAAATTCGGCACCAATTTTATTCTTAATCGTGTCAATACTTGTGACTACTTGCTTTTGTTGTGCAAAAATAGCCGTAGAAAGCAGCAATAATAGTAGGTAAAGTCTAATTTTCATTTTTTATCTAGTTAACCCTGTCAGGGTTTAAAACCCTGACAGGGCTAGGTTTCGTTTTATCTCGATTTAAAATAGCTCAATAATTTTATCACATAACTTTCGTCAACTCTAGTATTTACAACACCTGAGCCTGATTTGCTGAATGTTTCTTTAAAATAGTTTACTTTATCGTGGTACTGTTTTTCATAATTCATTCGGACTGATTTCGAACCGGTATTTATCAATTCGATTGCTCCGGTTTCGGCATCAAGCATAGAAACCATACCTAAATCCGGCATTTTTTCTTCTCGAATGTCGTACACGCGAATACCCGTTATATCATGTTTTTTAGAGGCTATTTTTAATGTTTGCTCGTAATCTTCCGACATGAAATCAGAAATCACAAATACAATTGCTTTCTTTTTTTGGGTTCCCGATAAAAATTTCAAGGCTTGAGCAATATCTGTTTTACGGCTTTTAGGCTGAAATTCGATTAATTCCCGAATAATACGCAACACGTGTGATCTTCCTTTTTTTGGCGGGATATACAATTCTATTTCATCCGAAAACAAAATCAAACCTATTTTATCGTTGTTTTGAGTAGCCGAAAAAGCCATTGTTGCAGCAATCTCCGTAACAATATCCTTTTTGAATTGATTTTTCGAACCAAAACTTTCTGAACCCGAAATATCAACCATTAACATCATGGTCAATTCGCGCTCTTCCTCAAAAACTTTTACGTGCGCTTCGTTGTACCGTGCGGTTACATTCCAATCAATAGCACGAATATCATCTCCGTACTGGTATTGACGCACTTCGCTGAACGTCATTCCACGCCCTTTGAAAGACGTATGATACTCTCCCGAAAAGATGTGATCGCTCAATCTTCGGGTTTTGATTTCTATTTTTCGTACTTTTTTTAAGAGGTCTTTTGTATCCATTTGATTGTTGATTGTTGATTAACGATTGCTGATTTCAGATCTAAAATCTAAAAACATACATCAAAAATCTTAAATCTTTTTAAGGTACTTCTACTTCGTTTACAATTTTGTTAATGATGTCCACTGAAGTAATATTTTCTGCTTCGGCCTCATAGGTAACTCCAATTCTGTGACGCAACACATCATGAACTACCGCACGAACATCTTCCGGAATTACATAGCCGCGACGTTTGATAAAAGCGTAACATTTTGCGGCATTCGCCAAATTGATACTTCCACGTGGCGAAGCTCCAAAACTGATTAATGGTTTCAAATCAGCCAATTTGTATTTCTCTGGATAACGCGTGGCAAAAATGATATCAAGTATGTATTTTTCTATTTTTTCATCCATATAAACCTCACGAACTGCTTCTTGAGCGCGTAAAATTTGTTCAACTGAAACTACAGGATTTACTTTTTCATAACTTCCTTTCAGGTTTTGGCGAATCACTAAACGTTCATCCTCCATTTTTGGATAATCAATAACCGTTTTCAACATAAAACGATCGACTTGTGCCTCAGGCAATTGGTATGTTCCTTCTTGTTCAATTGGATTTTGCGTAGCTAAAACTAAAAACGGTCTGTCTAGTTTGAAAGTAGTATCGCCAATAGTCACTTGCTTTTCCTGCATGGCCTCTAATAATGCCGATTGCACTTTAGCAGGCGCACGGTTAATCTCATCGGCAAGGACGAAATTAGCGAAAATCGGTCCTTTTTTTATTGAAAATTCATTGGCTTTAATGTTGTAAATCATAGTTCCCACAACATCGGCAGGCAATAAATCAGGGGTAAATTGTATTCTGCTGAAAGATCCGTGTACCGCTTGTGAAAGGGTGTTTATCGCTAATGTTTTTGCTAATCCGGGAACTCCTTCTAACAAAATATGTCCCTGACCCAAAAGTCCAATTAACAAACGCTCCACCATGTGCTTTTGACCCACAATAACCTTGTTCATTTCCATCGTGAGAAGGTCTATAAAAGCACTCTCTCTTTCAATTTTTTCATTGATTGCTCTGATGTCTAAAGTCGCTGTATTTTCTTCCATTTTATTATTTTTAAAACCTTGAATTTAATGCCTTCGTTTTGATGGTGCAAATTGAATTTTTTTTTAGAAGTAAGATGTTAAAAAATGGTTAAAACTTCGATAAAAGTGCTAATTTTAAGGATGAATTATGATACAATTTTTATATTTTTAAGAACTTTGAAAAATCTACTTTGAAATAGAAGAATTACGAATTTCAATAAAAAATAAAAACCATGAGCAAAACAAAATTATCACCGATTGTAGCGGGTGTCATGAATTGGGGAATTTGGGATAAAAATCTCAATACCAAAGAAATGGAAAACATGATTAATGTCTGTTTAGAAAATAAAATTACTACTTTCGATCATGCCGATATATATGGTGATTACACCACTGAATCTGATTTTGGAAAAGCCTTTGCGTCGAGTAAAATTGCCAGAGAAAAAATGCAGTTGATATCCAAATGTGGTATTCAAATGATAACCGAAAACCGCATCAACACTATAAAACATTATGAATATTCGAAAGATTATATTATCTGGTCCGTTGAAAACTCCTTAAAAAATCTGCAAACTGATTATCTGGATGTTTTTTTATTACACAGACCAAGCCCTTTGATGCAAGCGGATGAAATTGCCGAAGCGGTTTTGAAACTAAAATCAGATGGAAAAATTATTGATTTTGGACTTTCTAATTTCACGGCCACACAAACCGAATTGATTCGTCAAAAAACAGAAGTTTTGTACAATCAAGTGCAATTTTCGGCAACCAATTTCGAACCAATGGTGGACGGAAGTTTTGATTATATGCAAGCCAATAACATTCGTCCAATGTCATGGAATCCGCTTGGAATCATTTTTAGAGAAGATATTCCACAAACCAGACGATTGAAAAAATTACTGGCGACCTTAGTTTCAAAATATCATTTTGGCTCCGATACTATTTTACTTTCCTGGATTTTAAAACATCCGGCTAAAGTTATTCCAATTGCCGGAACAGTAAATGTGGCCCGAATTCAATCGCTGATGAAAGCTGTCGAATTAGAATTAGACAAAGAAGATTGGTTTGCCATTTGGACAGAAAGCATGGGGAATGATGTAGCCTAGAATTAGTGTTCAGTACAGCAACTTTAGAATCTAAAAACAGAAAAAAACTCATGACTAAAACAGCCTTAGTGACTGGTGCAACAAGCGGAATTGGTCAAGCAACAGCACGAATATTAGCTAAAAACAACTATAAAATTATTCTTTGCGGACGCCGTGAAGACCGATTAATTGCTCTTGAAAAAGAACTTTCGGAATTTACGGAAGTACATACTTTGTCCTTTGATGTTCGCGATAAAAAAGCAGTTTTTGAAAGTATCAATTCCGTACCGGAAGCTTTTTCTAAAATTGATGTTTTAATTAATAATGCCGGAAATGCGCATGGTTTAGATCCCATTCAAAACGGGAATTTAGACGATTGGGATGCCATGATTGACATCAATGTAAAAGGACTTTTGTATGTTTCGAAAGCTATAATCCCGCAAATGATCGAACGAAAATCGGGTCATATCATCAACATTGGTTCCATTGCCGGAAAAGAAGTATATCCAAACGGAAACGTCTATTGCGCCTCCAAACATGCCGTTGATGCCTTGAACCAAGCCATGAGAATGGACTTGAATCCTTATGGAATTCGGGTGGGAGCCATTCATCCTGGTGCAGTAGAAACGGAATTTAGCGAAGTGCGTTTCAAAGGAGATGCAGATAGAGCCGCCAATGTTTATAAAGGTTTTGAGCCATTACGTCCAGAAGATATTGCTGATATTATCCATTTTGTAGTTTCCAGACCCTATCATGTTAATATTGCCGATTTGATTGTTTTTCCAACCGCACAGGCTGCTGCTACTATTTTAAAAAGAGATTAATTATTATTATTTCTATTAATTATTATTTATAAAACCTTCGAATATGGCAAATTACAATTCTTTTGAGGAAATGGGAATTTATCAATTAGCCCGAGAACAAAGCAATCATGTTTGGCATTTAATTCAAAACACAACTCTTGGTCAGGATTATAAATAAAGAGATCAAATCAACGGTTCTTCTGGGTCGGTTATGGATAATATTGCTGAAGGTTTTGGCCGGGGAGGAAACAAAGAGTTTATTACTTTTCTAAGTTATTCAAGAGGTTCTTGTTGTGAAACAAAAGCACAATTACAAAGGTCCTTCGACAGAAAACATATTAATGAAGAAAACTATTTGGAATTAACTTTAAAATCTCAAATTATAATCGACCAAATTTCAAAATTCATGAATTTTTTAAAAAGTTCAGATAGAAAAGGATCAAAATATGATTAACAAATGCGCCTTAATAACAATAAAAATTAGAAATAAATAATAATCAATAGCAATGATCAACAAACGCATTCTTATTAAAAACCTGCTCGCTCACAATGATGAGAGCAGTTTTTATGACAAAAAGCGTCAGTTGAATTTACATACACGGGAAGGTAAAGCCAAGTTCTTGAAACACATTTGCGCGCTGTCTAATTCAAATCCTACGAATAATTCTTATATCGTGGTGGGTGTTGAAGACCAGGATAACACTATCGTGGGTGATGATTTCTTTGACGACAGCCGAATTCAGAATTTAGTGAATGCCTATCTGGAAAATCCACCAAAAATTCAGTACGAAAATGTGCCTTTCCCGAATTTGCCAAAGGACAAAGTTATCGGATTGGTAACGGTCAAGCCAAAAAGCAAAACTTCACATTTCAAAAAAGGAATTCACACAATTCCTGCCAACAGTATTTTTATACGACGCGGCAGTAATACGATGCCAGTTGAAGGCGAAATCGAAAAGAATTATCAGAACACGGAAACCGTTATTGGCATCGAAAACAACTCTCGAAACAGCATCGAATATACGCTCGATGGCGTGATTGATTTCATGAATTTTCGCCATAAGGATATGGCGCCAAAGTACAAAGTATTCAAGGAATTATTTGTGATTTGCTGGGCAGGAATTGCCAAAAAATCCCGGGATAAAACCTATCTGTCACGTGTAGATATTGAATTGATAAACGAACAAATCAAGCTTTTTTATTCGGCTCAGGATGTGGTTGAAATCACTTTCGATGAAGACACTTTCACCATTATTGAATATGTTGCTTTGGGTTTGAATGATAAAACAAGCTACTATCCTTTAGAAAAACAAACGATTCATTTTCATGATAACGGCTATTACAAAATTGAAAGAGAGATCCTTTTTCAGCCGCCGGAATTCAACAAGAAAATGCTGTTTCATATTTATAATTCCAATATTGCTTTGCTGAACAAATTACAAAAAGGACTTTCATTATCCGAGCGGGAACACAAAGATTTAGAGAATTTACCCTCTACATTTATGATTTGTTACCTCAACGGTTTTGAAGAAGCCAAACAAAAACTAATTGATGCAAAAGTGCTTTTAAAACCTTTCAACCAAGTGTATTTGTCGTTTAAAGAAGCGTTACGGATTTTAAGAAAGATGAAATATGATGTGCAATGATTTTTGTTGAAAAAATCGTTTTCCCATATCTTTATTTTGACAATTTGAGTAACCTTTTTTGATCTTTAACAAAAATTGCTTTTGCTTTGGGAATCAATATTTCATAATCATTAAAATCTCCATTGGCTCTTGACAACTGCGAAATTTTAACTGACTTTCCATCTTTTATAAAAACCAAAAGATTAAAGCTATCAGACAAACGGATTCCGTTTTCTCTAATGTTCGACATATCAACATTCAGGCTTTTTTCATGTTTCTCAATCCAAGAATACGGTTCTAATATTAATAGTGTATCCCATTCAAAATCAGTAATTTTTACGAATTTAATTTTTTCTGGATTCGAATTAATTTCTTTTTCTAATAATTTAGTCAAATTATTGTCAGACTTTAATTGAAATAAATAGTTGCAGGACGCAAAATTAAAAATCAGCAGCAATAGAAATATTTTAGTTTTCATAAATTCTAAATAAAAGCCAACAATTCTTTTAAAACTTGACAGATCAGTTTAGCTAAAAGTAACGATAACGCCAGAAGTGCACTCATTTTGAGAGGGTTTAATTTTTTTGTAAAACTAATCTGAAAAATTAAATAAAACAATCACCAAAAACAGTGATATTTCAGTTTTACTTTAAAATGAAATTTGAGGAATTTGGTATCGTTATTTACTATAAAAATTACATTTTTTTGAAATACAGCTCCTTTTAATTTAGTTAAAAAAATAAGTTAAAAAGTAGTACTTCATCACTCTTTTACTTAATTTTATGACTTGAAAAATAGCGCGTATTTCCTGCTATTTTTATACTAATAAAAGAACAACCCGTACATGAGAACACTTGTCATAGGCGATATCCACGGTGGTTTGCGAGCGCTGCACCAAATTATGGAAAGAGCCAACGTTACTAAAAACGACACCCTGATTTTTCTGGGGGATTACGTTGATGGCTGGAGCCAATCCCCTCAAGTACTTGATTTTATAATTGATTTAAAAACCAAACAAAACTGTATTTGTATTCGAGGCAATCATGATGATTTATTGCTCGAATGGCTTGACGAAAGCAAAGACAATCTGTTGTGGTACAAACATGGTGGTGAAGCAACGGTTTTGGCCTACGAATCTGTTAGCTTAGAAACCCAGAAAAAACACGTTGAATTCCTAAAATCGCTGGATAATTTTTATTTGGACGAGCAACGACGCCTGTTTGTACATGCTGGTTTTACTAATATGAATGGTGTTGATTTTGAATATTTTCCCGGGCTTTTTTATTGGGACAGAACCTTATGGGAAACAGCTTTGGCATTAGACAAAACCATGAAAATTGACAACATTTTCTATCCAAAACGCTTTACTTTATATACCGAAATTTACATTGGTCATACGCCAGTAACCCGACTTGGCGAATCAACTCCAGTTCAAAAAGCAAATATCTGGAATGTAGATACCGGTGCTGCCTTCAAAGGGCCATTGACCATTATGGATGTTGATACCAAGGAATTCTGGCAAAGCGAACCATTGAACCAATTGTATTTTGACGAAAAAGGAAGAAATTAGATTTTATTGAATTACTTTTGCATCCACTTAAAAAATTAAAAGTATGAAAAAGATTATCACACTAGCATTACTATTGTCATTTGGTTTAATCAATGCACAACAGGCTTTTAAAGGAAAAGGCGATACTAAAATTAACATCGGCGCTAACATTCAGGAAGGTGGATCAGGAATTCAAGGCTCTGCAGATTTTGGCCTTGGAGAAAATTTTTCTTTCGGATTTGTTACTTCTTATTTGTTAGGAGTAAATGAATATTCTGGCTTTTATGGTTCAACACAATATTATGGAGAAAAACCAGATTTTAAAGATCGTTTTGATGCTAAATTTAGAATCAATGCTAATTTAGGAAGCGTTATAAATGTGGACGAAAAATTAGATGTTTATCCCGGGTTAAGTTTAGGATTGAAAAATTTTGGTGGTCATCTTGGTGGTCGTTATTTTTTTACTGAAGGATTTGGCGTATTTACGGAACTTGGATTTCCAATTGCAAAATATGGAAATGATGACAAATTGTTTCATAATCTAAACAACCAATTCACTTTTAGTCTTGGAGCATCTTTCAATTTGTAGAACGGTTTAACCGCTAAGAGGGCAAAGATTTCCGCTGAGTACACGCAGCAATTTTTAATCATAAAAAAAGGCAATTTGAAATATTCAAATTGCCTTTTTTAGTTTGTTATACTTTGTTGCTACAAATCAAATCTGATTCCTTGTGCCAATGGCAATTGGGTTCCGTAATTGATCGTATTGGTTTGTCTTCTCATGTAGGCTTTCCAAGCATCAGAACCGGATTCACGTCCGCCACCCGTTTCTTTTTCACCACCAAAAGCACCACCAATTTCTGCTCCGGAAGTACCAATATTTATATTGGCAATTCCACAATCAGAACCAGATTGAGAAAGGAACAATTCCATTTCTCTCATGCTGTTTGTAAAAATAGAAGAAGAAAGTCCTTGTGGAACCCCGTTTTGCAAGGCAATCGCTTCTTCAATCGTGCTGTATTTCATTACATATAAAATAGGAGCAAAAGTCTCTGTTTGAACGATGTCAAAATGGTTTTCAGCTTCAATGATGCAGGGTCTTACATAACAACCACTTTCATATCCTGCACCTTCTACCAATCCGCCTTCAACAATCATTTTCCCGCCTTCTTTTTTGGCGCTTTCAATAGCATTCAAATAATCCTGAACAGCTCCTTTGTCGATTAGCGGTCCAACGTGGTTCTTTTCGTCCAATGGATTTCCAATTTGCAATTGACCATACGCATTTTTCAATATGCTGATGGTTTTGTCATACATACTTTCGTGAATAATCAAACGTCTGGTTGATGTACAACGTTGTCCTGCTGTTCCTACGGCTCCAAAAACGGCTCCCACCAATACCATACTGATATCAGCATGTTCCGAAACGATAATCGCATTGTTTCCTCCTAATTCAAGGATTGTATTTCCAAAACGTTCTGCAACGGTTTTCGATACGTGACGTCCTATTCTTGTTGATCCTGTAAAAGAAACTAACGAAATTCTTTTGTCGTTATTGATTAAATCTCCTGATTCGTTTCCAGTTACCAAACAACTAACGCCTTCAGGAACATTATTTCTTTTTAAAACTGTTTTGATAATATTCTGACAAGCCACTCCACACAAAGGAGTTTTTGAACTTGGTTTCCAGATCGCAACATCGCCACAAATCCAGGCAATCATTGCGTTCCAACTCCAAACTGCTACCGGAAAGTTAAACGCTGAAATGATTCCAACCGTTCCTATTGGGTGGTATTGCTCATACATTCTGTGCAAAGGTCTTTCAGAGTGCATTGTTAATCCGTACAATTGACGGGATAATCCCACCGCAAAATCACAGATATCAATCATTTCCTGAACTTCACCATATCCTTCTTGAAGGCTTTTTCCCATTTCATAAGAAACCAGTTTTCCAAGAGGTTCTTTGAATTTTCTTAATTCATCTCCCATCTGACGAACGATATCACCTCTTTTAGGAGCTGGAACCATACGCCATTCTAAGAACGCTTCCGAAGCTTTTTGCATTGCTTTTTCATAATCTTCTTTAGAAGACGTTTTTACTTTTCCAATTAAAGTCCCATCTGCTGGTGAATAACTTTCGATGATTTTTCCGTTGGCAAAATTAGCTGCTCCAGTTGATGTTCCTTCATTTATTTCCTCAATCCCTAATTGCTTAAGGGCCTCTTTGATTCCGAATTGATCTGCTATTGTTATCATTGTAACTTTTTTATTAAAAATTGTTATATTTTTTTACAAATATATTGATTTAACGTGAAATACTAAACATTGCTACTTTAATTTTATTCTCTTGTTTTGCATTGCAATTTTTTACCGCATTTTACCTAATAATCAAGCCAAAAACGATCACAAATTATTAATCGAATGAGATTCCTTCTTCCTCGGAATGACAAAATGGTTCTGTGTATGATTTTTAGCCCCGATAGAAGTGGCATCCTTTTGTGGCTTTCTTTAAGCCACAAAAGATAGAACGAATAGCGGGAATAGCTCCTGAAAATTATTTTTGGGCAATAAATCTAGGGTCGGTTTCCATTACGGTTCCGCATTTTTCGCAGGTTCGCATCTTTTCTGAATTATAAAAATGTTCAAAATGAGGCAGAAAATCTTTCTCGATATTATGCAGTTCAAAATAAACCTCATGCAGCTTATGATTGCAGTTATCGCAAAACCACAATAAACCATCCGTGAATCCTTTTCCAACTCTTTTGCGTTCGATAACAAGTCCTATGGAACCTTCGGAACGAACCGGTGAATGCGGAATTTTGGCAGGATGAAGATACATGTCGCCGGCATGCAATTCCATTTCTTTACGCTCACCATCTTCTTGAACAATCACTTTGATGGAACCTTCAAGTTGGTAAAACAATTCTTCGGTTTCGTTGTAATGATAGTCTTTTCGGGCGTTTGGACCCGCAACAATCATAACGATGTAATCACCGGATTCTCTGTATAAATTTTTATTGCCAACAGGTGGTTTAAGAAGATGACGGTTTTCGTCAATCCATTTATTGAGGTTGAAAGGTTTTGCAATTGCCATTTTTTTAATTTTAAATGTAAAGTTATGAAATAATAAACCGTTATTTTTTTTCCTTAATCAAATAAATATACACGGGGAAATGGTCGCTAAATCCTATTTCGGTGGTGGAATGCCGCAACGGATAGCCTTTGTATTGCCCGCTGGTTTGTATCAAAAACGACTTGTTGTAAATTCCGGCTTTCCAATATCGAAAGCTCGTATAATCCGATTGTATTAAAGTTTCCGAAACCATTATTTGGTCAAAAACATCCCAAGCATCGCGAAATGCAATGGTTCCAAATCCTTTCTTGGCCATTTCTTCAAATGGATTGTAAATCCCAAACGGAAGCACCTCCGTCTTTTTTGCTTTGGCGCCAAGCCCCACTTTGACACTTTTGTTATACGGTCCATCATTTAAATCACCCAAAGTAATCACTTTTGCATTTGGGTTTTTTCGCTGCAGGGAATCAATTACTTTTCGGTTTAGCGCTCCGGCGGCTTCCCTAAACGGACTTGATTTTTTCTCCCCGCCAGAACGGGACGGCCAGTGATTGACAATGATATTGATTTCCTCTCCGTCCAAAAATCCGGTTACCAATAATTGATCTCGTGTGTAAACGCGATAATTTTTAGTGCTTACTTGCAATTCATCATCTGTTTTTTCTTCGAAATTGGCTTTGGAACTTTCATTCGTGTCTGTACCTTTTTTATAAATGTATAGGGGAATATTGGTATAACTCGTAGGCTGAAACTTCTTTTTTTGATACAATAACGCCACATCGATTCCTCTTTTGTCAGGCGAATCAAAATGGATGATTCCGTAGTCTTTCTCAATCAGTTTGGGTTGTTTGACCAAATCTTCCAAAACACCTCTGTTCTCTATTTCACAACCACCAATAAATGTGGGTGAATCTGTATTTTCGGCAGAACCTATTTCAGATAAAACACGGGCTAAGTTCCCCAATTTCTTTTCGTATTTATCAAATGACCAGCGCTGCAAACCTGTAGGCGTCCATTCTTCATCAAAAGTAACGGGATCGTTTATGGTATCAAAAAGGTTTTCAAAATTATAAAATGCAACGGTATGAATGACATATTTTTTCTGTTGCGCATTCGATTTTGCTATTGGAAAAAATAAAAAAAGAATAGGAATCCAGTGCGTAATTCTCATAAGTACCATTTATTTCCTGTCGTTGATTTGATTCCTTTTTGAATCTGTTTATTGTAAAAATAGTCATTTGACCGCGAACTTAAAATTATTTTCTAATTGTCTATCTTTGTTTTTGTCTTTCCAAGACACCATGATTCCAATTATTTTAGAAAAACAATACAACATGAATGCCAACCCGTTTACTTCTATCTCACGTCATCCTGTTTTGTATAAATTTCTATTCCTCATTTTTGTTTTACAATCCTCCAACTCTCAAGCCCAGTCACAAATGATCACACCACCAAATTTACAAAAAGGAGATACCGTAGCTATTTTGGCAACAGCCCGGAAAAATATAGACGATAACTTGAAACCCGCCATCGATTTGTTGCACAGTTGGGGACTGGAAGTTGTCATTGGCAGTACCATTGGCTTAGATAAAGATCAATTAGCCGGCACCGATGAACAGCGCGCAGCCGATTTTCAGCAGCAACTGGACAATCCAAATATCAAAGCCATTTGGTGCGTAAAAGGCGGATACGGAACCGTGCGTATGATCGATTTATTGGATTTTAGCACGTTCAAACAAAATCCGAAATGGATTGTTGGTTTTAGCGATGTGACCGTTTTGCACAATCATTTGAATACAATGGGTTTCAAATCCATTCATGGAATCATGCCAATAAGTGCTCCCAGAGCCACTCCCGAAGCCATAGAAACGATGAGAATTGCTTTGTTTGGCGAAGAATTATCGTATGACATAGACCCTTTCTTAATGAACAGACACGGAAAAGCCAGAGGAGAATTGGTGGGTGGAAATCTATCGATTCTATACAGTCTGTTCGGTTCCCCATCAGCGATCGACTGTGCGGACAAAATCTTATTCCTCGAAGATTTAGACGAATATTTGTATCACATTGACCGCATGATGATGAATTTAAAACGAAATGGTTGTCTGGAAAGCATCAAAGGAATTGTTGTGGGGTCCATGACAAAAATGAAAGACAATGATATTCCTTGGGGTAAAAATGCACTCGAAATAATTGATGATGTCACTAAAAAATACAACATTCCGGTACTCTATAATTTTCCGGCTGGTCATATTCAAGACAATAGAGCGTTGATTTTAGGGAATACGGTGCGTATTGACGTGAACGGCACGTGCAGTAAAGTTATTTTTGAATAAAAAAATCCTCCCTCCGGCTCCCTCCGAAGGAGGGAGAGACTAAACGGAAGCAGACTGAGGATAATTGTTGTAATACTGAATATCGTTTTGGATTTTTGATTGCAGATTAACGTCCCGAATTGTCGGAATCAATTGCAGAAGTTTGACAACTTGAAACCTTAAACTTAAAACAAAATTTTTGAATGGCTGAACATAACGAACTTGGAAAACTTGGAGAAGAAATGGCAGTCGAATTTCTTCAAAAAAATGGCTACACTATTTTAGAAACCAATTGGACGTTCCAAAAAGCAGAAGTAGACATTCTCGCCCAAAAAGAAAATACACTCGCCGTGGTTGAAGTCAAAACCCGTTCCTCTTTGGAATTTGGTTTGCCGCAGGATTTTGTAAAACCCAAAAAAATTCAACTTCTTGTGAAGGCGGTGGATGCATTTGTAAACGAAAGAAATTTAGACATTGAAGTCCGTTTTGACATCATTGCGGTTCATAAAGAAGGCAAATCTTTTGTAATTGAGCACCTTATAGATGCTTTTTATCATTTTTAACGTATTTTTTAAATGTTATATTTGTAACAAATTGTTTTTTTATTTATATTTGCATCCTGTTTACACTAACTACGCGTATAATTAAAAAGCTAAACTATGAAAACTGTTTCTTCCATTGTAGAGAACTACATTAAAACAAAACCATTTTTATTGAATGCATTATCATTAGGCATAATTAATTTGACTTCATTATCCCGAAATATAATGACTGAATTAGAAAGTGAATTTGGCAAGGAAGTAAAACAAGGTGCCGTTGTCATGGCTTTAAAAAGGTTAACCGAAGAACTTGATTTCAGACTGAATCATAAGATTAATAAAGTAATAAAAAACATTGGGGAAATAACCGTTCGTTCCGCTTTGACAGATTATACCTTTGCTGCATCAGAAACCGTTTTGAACAAACAAGCTGACTTAATTACTGATATTAATGCTTTCCCGGATATTTTTTACACCTCATCCAGAGGCGTGAATGAAACTAATATTGTGGTAAGCAACAGCATCAATCATTTGGTTGACAAGCATTTTGCCAATGAAAAATTAATTCAAAAACTGGATAATCTGGCTTCGATTACGGTAAAATTACCTAAAGAAAATATTGTCGTTCCAGGGATTTACTATTTTATTTTCCAGCGTTTGGCTTGGGAAGGAATCATCATCAATGAAGTGATTTCGACTTCAAATGAGTTTACTATTTTAGTGAGTGAAGAACAAGTGGATGTGGCTTTCAAAGTAATTAAAGATCTGAAAAATTAGATTGTCTATATAAAGCTTCCAGCCTTTTGAAGGCTGGAAGCTTTGAAAATTAAATAAACTTATTATGAATCCAATTCCTCTTGAAAACGGTAAATACTATCATATTTATAACAGAGGAAACAATGGAATTGATTTGTTTTTTGAAATTGAAAACTACAATCATTTTTTAAGATTATACGAGAAATACATTGACCCAATAGCCGAAACTTACGCTTGGTGTTTAATGAAAAATCACTTTCACCTTCTGGTTTATATCAAAGAAACGGAAGAGATTGACAGTACAAAATTAGAATATTCTTCAACCGATAAACCAAAGACTGTAAATGCATCAAAACAGTTTTCGAATTTGTTCAACGCTTATACTTTAGCGATAAATAAACGATACAAAAGAACAGGTAGTTTATTTGAGAAAAATTTTAAGAGAAAAGTGGTTACTTCTGAAACTTATTTTTTACATTCACAACAACCCTGTTCATCATAAGTTTACAGAACATATCATAGAATATCCTTGGACTTCTTATCGAACAATTATTTCAACAAAAAGCACCAAATTACAACGAGATAAAGTTATAGAATAGTTTAATGATTTGGAAAACTTTAAATATTATCATTCAACACATCAGGATTTAGTTACTATTGAAGATTTAATTATCGAGTAGTTAAGAAAGCTTCCAGCCTTTTGAAGGCTGGAAGCTTTCTTAACCTCTTACTTTCCCATCAGTCCCAATGCTTTTCGTGTTGATTTCACATTGTTTTCTAACAACCAAAATGCACTTCTGAGAATAATCCAACTGAAATTTGTAAGTACAAAACCAACTATGAATTAGTTTTTTTGCCCCAATCCCGCCAAACCCCTATTTAGTGGATGTTTTTTTATTCATTAATCCATCTCAGTAAACTTTGTCTTTCAACAATATTCCAAGAATGAGTATTTCTATCTCCATTTGCTCTATACCCCCTGTTTTTGGTTATTATTGTCTCATATTTTTTAGAACCCAAACTTTGTAGCGCTTTATTTGCTCTTTCAAGGTGGTAGGCATTGAGGTCATTATATTTTCTTCCAGTTTCTTTGAATGTATCCTTTAAATCGAGTTCAAAATAAAATCTAGTTTTTACATCTTTGAGATAATAAATATTACTTGTCGAATTAGAGAAAATTAAATAAGGAGAAAATTCTTCGTATTTTTTTTTGTTTTTTGACAGTTCTCCAAATTCTTTATCTAATAAATCTACAATAAACAAACCTTCTTCTATTGCGTCTTTATCCATATTTCTTTTAATATCTTCTTTAGCATTCAGATATAATTTCTCTAAATCTAATGGTGAATCTACTACAAAAACGCCTTTTGGCTGAATTGTATTTTTTGTTTTCAATAAAAAATTGGAAAGTACAACTGAAACATTTCCGCCACTTGAAAAACCGCCAATATAAATATTTTTCTTCTCTATTTTATTCTCTCCAAAGATGTCATTCAATTTTTTTGCGTATTCAATTTTTTCACTTTCAGTCAAGTATAATTTTTGATTATGATTTAAAAGTAAAGTTGTTACACCCTCTTTTTCAATATCTTTCAAAAATTTAGCTTCCGTTTTTGTGTTTTCAATATCACAAGGAAAACAAGGAAATAAAATCAAAACTGCTTTTTGATTATTTGAAATTTTCAATTCATAATTTTCACCTTTTACAATTTTAATTTCTCTACTTTTTGTTTTGCAGCAAACTAAAAGTAACGAAATAAATAAAATAAATACTGTTTTTGGGTCTC
The DNA here is from genome assembly GCF_048286775.1 of Flavobacterium glycogeni. NCBI lineage: Bacteria > Pseudomonadati > Bacteroidota > Flavobacteriia > Flavobacteriales > Flavobacteriaceae > Flavobacterium > Flavobacterium glycogeni. The sequence goes on along the minus strand of NZ_JBLVPV010000005.1, from coordinate 101,190 downwards.
TTAAAATCATGATTTTTTTCTGTTTCATTTCTCGAAAATATTCAACAACATTTTGATTCTGCAAAAGGTTTAGGACTAAGTAAAGTCTGATTTTTCGGTTGACACAATAATTTCCAAGTTCAAAACCACTTTCCCATTAAGCCCAAATCTCTTGTAGCAGGTAATATGCAACGTTTATTCTTTCGTCAGACTTCCGTCTTTATATTTATAAATATCAGATGAACATTCATTTTCTACTTCCCCAACAGCTCCATCAATTCCAATGCTTTTCGTGTCGATTTGACATTATCAAAAGTTAACAGCAATCGCAAGCCATTTGGTGTTTGTTTTTATATTTTAATTTTCGTATCAGGTTTTAAATTTGGTTTATAATCATCCGCTGTATATTTATCCCAAAATTGATGTCCGCCAAATGTATATTCATCTTTTTTCAAATAATCAAATGTAGGTAGATGTTCAGTGGTAAAATTAACAGATTCAGAACCATCACCTGTACAAATATATTTTTCTATATAATCATATACTTTAATTCCTGGATCGGAAGGGCCGGGTAAAACAATAGCAAATCTTCTTGATTTACTGTTAGTTTTCAAAGAAAACACTATTAAAAAACTTCTTAATTCTTTTGGTAATGTTATAACGTTAATGCCTTCCATTTCTTTTGGAAAATCATAATTTATCCAAAATGGTTTCGGTAAAATACTTTTATCAGGATTTAAAATTTGTTCTCGGACTTTATACAAACCGGCATTTATTAAAAAGCCATTTCCTAAAGTAGAAAATGCTATTAAATAAGCGATTCTCAAAAGAGCTATTTCAGCTCTTCTTTCGTCAGCTTTTAAACGTTTTGGTTGTATATTAAAAGAAGGTGATCTTGATTCATCGACCAATCCTCCATTAAGAAGAAATAAAGGATTATAAATAGTTTTAGGTGGAAATAAATCAGCCATAAAACTATCTGCATCTTTTGGATTTGAATGTTTTGGTTGAAAATTCAGGATTGCTGTACCATTTTCATCAAATTCAAAAACACCATTCATCTTAAAACCATTTATTTCGTATGTAGCTGCAGTTTTAGAGTTTGGTAAAAATGACTTGGAATCTATGTCTAAAAGACGATTTAAAAGATGTATATCTAATTCTTTGCCGCTTTCATTGTTACACTTCTTACAAGTGAGCGCTTTTGGATGTCCTCCTAACGTTTTAGGAGGAATATCTTCTAATGTTAAGTGATTTTCTAAAGTAATATCTAAATCTTTTTCAAAGAAAACCTCAAAACATAATGGACAAATGTATCCATTCGTGAACTCTGGTCTGAAAGAAATAGATGGATTTTCTTTTACCCATTCTAAATTTTGAGAAAAGAGGTTAAAAATAATTTTTCTTATTTCGTTAGGTTTACTCAATATTTATTTTTTAGTATTAATTGTTGGTAAAAATAATATTTCATAGCATTTTTTCGTTTTGCTACGTTCTGCTAACAGCTAACTTGCATATATACTTGACTCTATCACAAATTCATAATAAAGCTAATTTATAAAAACTTTATAAATCATTAAAGAGACTTTTCCTTTTTTGTCTAATCCTAATAAGAAGTAATTGACACAATAGCACTATTCTTTGATTATATTTTGTTCTACTTCCCCAACAACTCCATCAATTCCAATGCTTTTCGTGTCGATTTCACATTATCAAAAGTCAACAGCAATCGTAAGCCGTTTGGCGTTTGTTTTTCTTTCATTTTACAAATAGAACTGTGCGTTTGCACAAATTGTAGCACCTGATGAAAGCGATTCGACTGATAATAATCCGATTGTTGATCAGACACAAAGTACCCAATCATCTTGCCTTGTTTCATCACCAATTTCTCGATTCCAATGCGCGTGGCAATCCATTTGATACGGATGCTATTCATTAATGCATTGGCTCGTGGTGGCAAAGGACCAAAACGGTCAATCAGTTTATTCTGAAAAATGATGAGTTCTTCTTCGTTTTTCACACCGCCCAACTCATTATACAAACTCAATCGTTCCGAAACATTATTGATGTATTCATCCGAAAACAACAACTCAAAATCGGTATCGATTTGCAGGTCTTTTACATATTCTTTGGTTTCCAAATTGTTTTCCTCAGGATACAAATCCTTGAATTCGTTTTCTTTCAATTCATCGATGGCTTCATTCATGATTTTTTGGTACGTATCAAAACCGATTTCGTTGATGAAACCACTTTGTTCCCCACCCAATAAATCACCGGCACCACGAATCTCTAAATCTTTCATCGCAATATTAAATCCACTTCCCAACTCGCTGAATTGTTCCAAAGCTTGAATTCGTTTTCTGGCATCATCGGTCATTGCTGAATACGGCGGACAAATAAAATAACAGAACGCTTTCTTATTACTACGACCTACTCGACCACGCATTTGATGCAAATCAGACAATCCGAAATTATTGGCATTATTGATAAAAATCGTGTTCGCATTGGGAACATCTAAACCGCTTTCGATAATAGTGGTAGCCACCAAAACATCAAATTCTCCGTTCATGAAAGCCAACATCAATTCCTCCAGTTTTTTTCCTTCCATCTGGCCGTGACCAATTCCTACTTTGGCATTGGGTACCAAACGCTGTATCATTCCGGCAACTTCTTTGATGTTTTCTATTCGATTATTGATAAAGAAAACCTGTCCGTTTCGCTGGATTTCATACGAAATCGCATCCCGAATCAACTCTTCACTGAAACCAACCACATTCGTCTCAATAGGATAACGATTAGGCGGAGGCGTAGTAATTACGGATAAATCACGCGCTGCCATCAATGAAAACTGTAAGGTTCTCGGAATTGGCGTTGCCGTTAAAGTCAGCGTATCGACATTTGCAGCAATGGTTTTGAGCTTGTCTTTTACGTTGACACCAAATTTCTGCTCCTCATCCACAATCAATAATCCAAGGTCTTTGAAAACTACATTTTTGTTGACTAATTGGTGTGTTCCAATGACAATATCGAGTTTTCCTTCGGCTAATTGTTTTAAAGTTTCCGCTTTTTGTTTGGCAGTTCTAAAGCGGTTTAAATACCCAACAGAAACCGGCATATCTTTCAATCGTTCCGTAAAAGTTCTATAATGTTGGTATGCCAAAATTGTCGTAGGAACTAATATTGCAACTTGTTTGCTGTTATCCACTGCTTTAAAAGCGGCACGAATGGCCACTTCGGTTTTACCAAAACCTACATCACCACAAACCAAACGATCCATCGGGCGATCACTTTCCATATCGGCTTTTACTTCTGCCGTCGATTTGGTCTGATCCGGTGTATCTTCGTAAATAAAGGAACTTTCCAGTTCATTTTGCAAATAACTGTCGGGCGCAAACTGGAATCCTTTTTCGAGCCTTCTTTTGGCATACAATTGAATCAAATTGAATGCAATATGTTTGACGCGTGCCTTGGTTTTTTGCTTTAAAATCTTCCAGGCATTCGAACCTAATTTGTAAATTTTGGGTGGCGTTCCGTCTTTTCCGTTGTATTTTGAAATCTTATGTAGCGAATGAATGCTCACATACACGATATCATTATCGGCATACACGAGTTTGATCGCTTCTTGCGTTTTTCCCTCGACTTGTATTTTTTGCAAACCTCCAAATCGCCCGATTCCGTGGTCAATATGCGTCACATAATCACCAACTGAAAGTGTCGTGAGTTCTTTTAAAGTGATATTCTGTTTTTTCGAATACCCATTTTTGATGCTGAATTTATGATAGCGTTCAAAAATCTGATGGTCGGTGTAACAGGTTATTTGATTTTCTTCGTCAATAAATCCTTGGTACAAAGGCAAAACAACGGTATGATATTGTTTTCTGATATTCTCAGAATTCGCTTCGTCCAACGTTTCGAAAATATCATGAAATCGTTTGGCTTGGGCATCATTGGAACAAAATAAATAATTTTTGTAGCCATTGAAATGATTTTCATTCAGATTATTCAACAACAAATCAAACTGTTTATTGAACGACGGTTGCGGCTGAATGTGGTATTCGAATTTTTTCGTAGTTCTAAAAATAGCCTTCGGACTCAATTCCACAATCGAAAAATCCAACGCTCTTTTTATAAACTCAGTTTGATTTAAAAACAATTGTTCCGGTGTGGAACGTTTTATTTCCAGTGATAATTTTGCGAAAGCTTCTTCGGCTTTGCCAAATTGTTTGTCTAATTGTGATAAAAAATCTTCGGTATTCTGAATAAAAATGACCGTTTTCTCCGAAATATAATCCAAGAAGCTTTCCCGGTTTTCCTGAAAAATTTTGTTCTCCACATTTGGAATTATCGTAATTTTCTTCTGTTGTACAATCGACAATTGCGTCGCTACATCAAAACTACGAATACTCTCCACTTCGTCTCCAAAAAACTCAATTCGGTACGGATTATCATTCGAAAACGAAAACACATCAACAATTCCTCCACGAACCGAAAATTCTCCGGGCTCGGTAATGAAATCGACTCTTTTGAACTCATATTCAAACAATACTTCATTGATAAAATCGATAGAGATTTTGTCTCCAACACTAACTTTCAACGTGTTTTTGTCCAATTCTTTTCGAGTTACCACTTTCTCGAATAATGCTTCGGGATAGGTGACAATAACGGCCGGTTTTTTGCGGGAATTGATTCTGTTGAGCACTTCGGCGCGAAGCAAAACATTCGCATTGTCGGTTTCTTCAATTTGATACGGACGACGGTATGAACCGGGATAAAAAAGCACATCTTGTTCCCCAATCATTTGTTCTAAATCGTTCAAATAATACGCCGCTTCCTCTTTATTGTTTAAAACAATTAAAAAAGGAAGTTCGGCTTTCTTGAAAATCGATCGGATTACAAACGAAAGTGCGGAACCCAAAAGTCCCGACAGCTGCATTTTGACTTGATTGTTTTCCAATAAACGAGCAACAATTTGCTGGGTTTTTGGCGAATTATCGTAGGTATTGTATAAGGCTGTTTTACTCAACGCGTGGCAGATTTGGGTCGATGATTGGTGTGTTAGGAATGGCTCTTGTGGTGTCCATCATTTTCAATAAATCAGATTCTCCTTCTTCAAGCGGAATTTTACTTTTCTCCACAATTTTGTCCATTTGTCTTTGTAGCGAAACCAATTCCAAATTGATTTCTGACACTAACAATGTCACTTTTTTATCTGGAATGTTATCCAAATGAATGAATAAATCCAACAATCGCACTTTAGTGATTAGAGTCGAAATCCTGCTTTTTATTTGAGGTTTATTGTATTCATAAGGAATGTTGTCGTTCAAAGCCAATACTTTTTTAGAAAGTGCCTCCGATTTTTTTTGAAAGGCGCCAATGGTTTTATTAGGTTTTTGAGCCAGTTCAGCCAAAAAAATACGCCATTCGTTCCAAGATGCGATACTTTTTTCAGAAGCCTCGGTTACAGGCGTATCATAAAAAACCCAGCCTTTCTCTATGTTTTTGAAAATGACTTCTCTTTTTTGCATCTCTTTTTTATTTTCAGCAATGCGTTTTTGATTGTCATTTTTACAGGACAATAAAAGAAAAACCAGAGAAAAGAAGACCGTTATTTTATATTTCATGTGTAGCTATTTATTATTTTTAATGGCTGTATGTCATTCGCATACTGTCTTAATTTTGTAAACTAGAACCAGTTATGCTGATTTAAAAATCAGCATTAATTAAGGTACAAAGTTACAAAGTAAATTTACAATTACGAATTACAGCATAGGAATAACAATCTAATATTCCTGAAGCATTTTTTATTTTTAAAAAATAGTAACTAAAAAATAAATTCTAATTTTTATCGTCATTTTAATATTTTTTATAATCATTTTATCAAAGTTATTTTATTTGCGAAAACATTATCTTTGCTTTTCAAAACAGACAAAAATGAGTACTAAAATATTGATTATTGGAGCTTGCGGACAAATTGGAACGGAGCTTACACAAAAGCTGCGAAAAGTATACGGAACAGAAAATGTAATTGCTTCGGATATCCGAAAGTTAAATACTGATGTGGTAAATTCAGGTCCATTTGAAGTGGTGAATGCCTTGGATTTCAATCAGATTGAACATTTAGTGGAATTGCATCAAATTGACGAAGTATATTTGATGGCCGCATTATTATCAGCAACAGCCGAGAAAAACCCTGCATTTGCTTGGGACTTGAATATGAATTCGTTATTTCATGTTTTGAATTTGGCGAAAGCCGGAAAAATAAAAAAAATATTCTGGCCTTCGAGTATTGCCGTTTTTGGACCAACAACTCCTAAAGAAAATACGCCTCAATATACCGTTATGGAGCCTTCAACGGTTTACGGAATCAGCAAACAAGCGGGCGAAAGATGGTGCGAATACTACCATAATATTTTTGGTGTAGACGTAAGAAGCATCCGTTACCCGGGTTTAATCAGCTGGTCATCGCCTCCTGGTGGTGGAACTACGGATTATGCGGTGGATATTTTTCACAAAGCACTTTCGGATAAAACATACGAATGCTTTTTATCCTCAGAAACTAAAATGCCGATGATGTATATGGACGATGCCATTGCTGCGACTATCCAGATTATGCAGGCACCGGTAGAACAAATAAAAATTCATTCTTCGTACAATCTAGCTGCAATGAGCTTTACGCCAACGGAGATTGCTGCCGAAATCAAGAAACATATTCCTGAATTTACCATTTCTTACAATCCGGACTTCCGTCAAAAAATAGCCGACAGCTGGCCTGCGAGTATTGATGATGCTGAAGCCAGAAAGGACTGGAACTGGAAACATGAATTTGATTTAGCATCGATGACTAAAGATATGTTGGAGCATTTGAAATAGTTTCCTTAAAAATAAAACCAAAAAAAAGTCTAGTTTAAAAACTAGACTTTTTTTATGGCGTTTCGATAAAAATTACTTTATCTCATACGTATTGTTTTCCTTTTTCAAATCGGCCATTAATCCACTTGGATCTATGGAGATTTTCTTGATGGAAGCTTTCGATTTAGCAATGTTAAATTCAAAAGTTGGATACGCCCAAGCCCAATCATTCAAAACTGTTCTTTTTACAGCAGGATTTGGGTTTTCTTTTTCAAAACTCATCATTCGCAACGGAATGTAGAAACTTTCTGTTGTTCCATCCGTATACTCCACTGTCAAATCAATTGGCATTGGCATTCTTCCAATTCTTTCTAAAATAACCGTTGTTTTATCCGCATTTTCTTTTACATCCTTGATACCATAATCAATAGTATTGGTGGTTTGTGTCCAATCCGTCAAATACCAATCCAGATTTGCTCCAGAAACTCTTTCGGCAGATCTTTTGATATCATTTGGTGTAGGATGCTTGAATTTAAAATCGCTGTAATATTTTTTCAAGGTTTTGAATACATTTTCTTTACCTATTAAGTATATCAATTGCGCCAAGAAAACTTCACCTTTACTATAGGAAGTAACGCTGTATACTTTGTTTTCATCAAAACGATCCGCATGTGTTCCTTGTGGTAATTCTTTCCCTGAATTTACCATTGCAAAATACCCTTTATATGCTCCTGCAAATGGATTTTCTACTTTTTTAGCCTCGATTTCATTCAGTCCAAAATCTTCCAAGAATGATGTAAATCCTTCGTCCATCCATCCGTGTTTAGATTCATTGGAAGCTAAAATATGTTGGAACCAAGAATGTGCCATTTCATGTGCGGTTACGCCTAGCAATCCGTCAAAAGTACCTTGACCCAGAATCAACGTACACATTGCATATTCCATTCCGCCATCGCCACCTTGAATCACAGAATATTGTTTGTATGGATAATCTCCAACCGTTTTGTTGTAAATTTCCATCAACTGAACCGTTTTTGGTTGCAGGTTTTTCCAGTTTTGAATGTATTTTGGATTGTTTTTATACAAGAAATGCAAATCAACGTCATTAGGTCCTTTTACTACATCGTGAATGTAATTCTTATCAGCAGCCCAAGTAAAATCATGAACCATTGGCGCATTAAAATGCCAAGTCAACGTTTTTGTTTTCTTTGGAACAGACACAACAACACCTTGGTCTTGATAGCCGTGACCAATTTCGTTTTTGTTTTGCAAATAACCGGTACCTCCTAAAACATAAGCTGCATCAATAGTAATATTTACGTCAAAATTCCCCCAAACGCCATGAAATTCTCTGGCGATATACGGATCAGCATGCCAACCTTCAAAATCAAATTCAGCAAGTTTCGGATACCATTGTGACATGGATAATGCTACGCCTTCGGCATTATTTCTTCCGGAACGACGAATCTGAATTGGAACCTGACCATCAAAATCTAATGTAAATGTAGTTTTAGTATTCGGCAGTATTGGCTTAGCCAAAGTCACTTCAAGAATAGTCCCAACCTCTTTTGCATTAGCAACTGCTCCATCTTGTTTGAAATTAGAAATTCGCAAATAACCAATTTCATTTGGTTTCAAATTTTTGATTCGGCTTTCTTTGACTTCGGTATCGCCAACTTTTATTTTGGTAACCATTCTTGCATCTGGATCTTTGATGCTTTGGATTCTGGCATCCATTTCGCTTCCAGGCTGAAAGGCATTATTGAATAAGTGATAATATACTTTTCTCAAAGTATCAGGAGAATTATTGGTGTACACCAATTCCTGTTTTCCTTTGTATTGGTATGTTTTTACATCCATGGAAACATCCATTTTGTAATCGACATGTTGTTGCCAATACGAAGTGTTCTGAGCCAACAGACTTCCAAAACTTAAGGAAAAAATAGAAAATAAAAGTAACTTTTTCATGTAGGTTAAAATAAAAATGGAAGGGCAAATTGCCCTTCCATGTAATGAATTGTTAAAATATTATTTAGACATTTTCTCTGCCATCAGTAAAGCATTATACGCATTTACTATTTTTCCTGATTGAGACAAAGTCGTAAAAGAACGCGTGTCATTTGCTTTTCCACCTACAATAACATCCGTTGAAATTGCAACTCCTGAATCCATCAAAATATGTTTTACCTGTTTAGCAGATAATTTTGGATAGTACGAACGAATTAATGCGGCAACTCCGGCAGCATTTGGCGCAGCCATTGAAGTTCCTTGTAAATATTTATAAGTATTGTTTGGAGTTGTAGCGTAGATTTTTACTCCGGGAGCAAAAACGTCAACATTAATTTTTCCGATATTAGAAAAACGAGCCACTACTTTATTTCCGTATTCAAAATTCAAAGCACCAATGGTGATTAAATTATCAGCAAACTCCGTTACTTTATCTTCAGAATCGTTAGGAAAATTTTCTGACAAGTCAATATCTTTAGCATCATTACCAGCAGCGTGAACAATTAACACATCCTTTTTTTCTGCATATTTTATAGCATCATAAACCCATTGTTTATGTGGAGAAAAGCTTTTTCCGAAACTTCCGTTGATTACTTTGGCACCATTATCCACTGCATAACGAATTCCAAGTGCAATATCTTTATCGTATTCATCTCCGTCTGGCACCGCACGAACAGTAAGAATTTGAACATTATTAGCAACACCATCACCACCTAATACGTTGTTTCTACTTTGAGCAACAATTCCGGCAACGTGAGTTCCATGAAGAATTTCGTTCTTATCTGGCCCCATCACATTGTTATTTCCGTATTTAGTATCAGTAATATCATTTGGATTATCACCTACCACTTTACGGTAATCCGTTTTCAGATTGTCTCCGTTTATAAGCGCAATCTGATCGTCTAATTGTTTTTGAACAGCAACTTTTAGATCAGCTATTGGCAATCCATAAGAAAGCATTTGTTGCATAGCCGCTTTGCTCTTTTGTGTTGCCGGTTCTTGCGAAACGATTGCATTAACTTCTTCAATTGTGTACACTGGCTTGCCAAAATGTTTTACTAAAGCAGCATCTCCTTCGTTTAAAGTCCCCAACATTTGCTCTGAACGTGTTTTTCCTGCAGCTGCATCAGCTACTTTTTTGTCGTTCAATGCTTTTGCAGCCTGATAGGTTATCTCATCAACTAAGCTTTTATTTTTAATGATTCTTTCGTATTCTAGATTCTCTTTGGTACTATCTCCAAGAAAATTCCAACCGTGAATATCGTCTATATATCCGTTTTTGTCATCGTCAATTCCGTTTCCGGCAATCTCTTTTGTATTGGTCCAAAGCACAGATTTTAAATCCTCGTGTTCGATATCCACACCAGAATCTACAATTCCAACAATTACAGGCACGCCTTTTTTACCTTTCAATAATTCAGCATACGCTTTGTCAACACTCATTCCAGGAATGGTATCGGTTACAATATCTAAATGACTCCAACGTTTTAAGTCGTTTTCAGTTATTGGTGCCTTTTTTGTAATGTTCAAAGGTGCACTTATGGCAACTAGCCCAGAAGTAGTTGAAACTTGTTTTGAAGCGCCACACCCTACTAATGCTAAGATTGCAAAAGCAGAAATGTAAATAGGTTTAATGGTATTCATCTAAAATGTTTTTGTTGATTTTAAAATATTTGTCTAAAATAATTTTTTTTGTTACAAAAGGCGTTATGATTAACACTATGTTAAGATTTCGTTACAGGTAAATCTTTCTTTCAACCGAACTCCTTTTTCGGTTTTTTGTACGGTTATTATTTCATTATGTGCATCGTGTTCCAAGAACAAATAATAATTATTATCGGCAGCGGCATTTAGGAATTTTTCTTTTTCTGGCATGGTCAATAAAGGTCTGGTGTCATATCCCATCACATAAGGAATAGGAACGTGTCCGGCTGTTGCCAATAAATCAGCGCAAAAAACAATTGTCTTATCCTTATATTGTATGTGTGGAATCATTTGCTTTTCGGTGTGTCCATCAGCAAAGAAGATGCCAAAACCCAATTCTGATGTTGTTAAAAAATCCCCTTCTGGTCTTTGGATGAAATTCAACTGCCCACTTTCCTGCATCGGCAAAATATTCTCCGATAGAAAGGACGCTTTTTCTCTAGGATTTGGTTTGGTTGCCCATTCCCAATGATTTTCATTGCTCCAGAATTTGGCGTTTTTAAACGCCGGTTCGTAACCTGTTTTATCAGCGTTCCATTGCACACTTCCACCACAATGGTCAAAATGCAAATGCGTCATAAAAACATCGGTGACATCATCACGATGAAACCCGTATTTCGCCAACGATTTATCCATCGAATGTGTTCCCCAAAGCGAATAATAACCAAAAAATTTCTCTGATTGTTTGTTTCCCATTCCGGTATCTATCAGGATCAGTCGGTTGCCATCCTCAATCAATAAACAGCGTGCCGCAATATCAATTAAATTAGTTGAGTCGGCTGGATTGGTTTTGTTCCAAATAGTTTTTGGCACCACGCCAAACATCGCACCGCCATCCAATTTAAAATTGCCTGTTTCTATAGGATATAATTTCATGTTTTTTTATTTTTTTCGAGAGGAACCAAAGTTAAGGAATTCAAACGCTTTTATCCGTTTCGAATAGGTTTTTTCTATTTTTGCATTGGTTATAAAAATCGCATCAATTATGGAAAAAGCTTTTTATGCACTATCTTTGTGCTTAATTTAGACAAAATCAATATAAGCTATGATAAAAGTTTCTGACACTGCAAGAAAAAAAATCATCGATCTAATGAAAGATGATGGTTTTGATGCTGCAATCGACTACGTAAGAGTTGGTGTAAAAAGCGGCGGATGTTCTGGATTGTCTTATGATTTAAAATTTGATAAAACAAAAAACGAAGACGATAAAATTTTTGTTGACAACGATATCACTATTGCTGTAGAAAAAAAATCTTTTCTGTACTTAGCCGGAACAATATTAGAATTCTCAGGCGGAATAAATGGCAAAGGGTTTGTTTTCAATAACCCAAATGCCAATAGAACTTGTGGATGCGGAGAATCGTTTTCACTTTAAAAAATACCCTTTCAGGGTTTTAAACCCTGAAAGGGTAAATAAACATACAAAATGAGCAAATACACAGAAGACGACTTAAAAATCGAACTCGAAAATAAAGAATACGAATACGGATTTTACACCGAATTAGAATCAGAAACGTTTCCTATTGGTTTAAATGAAGATATTGTTCGTGCCATATCTCATAAAAAAGGAGAACCTCAATGGATGACCGATTGGCGTTTGGAGGCTTTTCGTGCTTGGGAGCAAATGACAGAGCCAGAATGGGCAAATGTGCATTATACAAAACCCGATTTTCAGGCCATTTCCTACTATTCAGCTCCAAAAGCGGTAGATCCTAATAAAACATTGGACGATGTAGATCCTGAACTTTTAGAAATGTATAAAAAGTTAGGCATCTCTGTTGATGAGCAAAAAATGATGAATAATGTAGCTATGGATATCGTAGTCGATTCGGTTTCAGTAGCTACAACATTCAAGAAAACATTAGGCGAAAAAGGAATTATCTTTATGAGTATTTCTGAAGCCATCAAAGAGCATCCAGAATTAGTTCGCAAATATTTAGGAACTGTTGTACCACAAAAAGACAACTTTTACGCTGCGCTGAATTCTGCAGTTTTCTCTGACGGATCTTTCTGTTATATTCCAAAAGGCGTTCGTTGCCCAATGGAACTTTCGACTTATTTTAGAATTAATCAAGCCGGAACAGGACAATTCGAAAGAACATTATTAGTTGCAGACGAAGGTAGTTATGTTTCTTACTTAGAAGGATGTACTGCTCCAAGTCGTGATGAAAATCAATTGCACGCTGCTGTAGTAGAACTAATCGCTTTGGACGATGCCGAAATCAAATATTCAACCGTCCAAAACTGGTATCCTGGAAACAAAGAAGGTAAAGGTGGGGTTTTCAATTTTGTGACCAAAAGAGGTATCTGCGAGAAAAACGCAAAAATTTCTTGGACTCAAGTTGAAACGGGTTCTGCTATAACTTGGAAATATCCTTCTGTTATTTTAAAAGGAGATAATTCAACAGGAGAATTTTATTCGATTGCTGTTACCAATAATTTCCAACAAGCCGATACGGGAACCAAAATGATCCATTTAGGTAAAAATACTAAATCGACGATTATTTCTAAAGGGATTTCTGCCGGAAAATCACAAAACAGTTACCGTGGTTTGGTACAAATTAGCGCCAGAGCGGACAATGCCAGAAACTTTTCGCAATGTGACTCGTTATTAATGGGGAACAATTGTGGCGCGCATACTTTCCCTTACATCGAAAGTAAAAATCCATCGGCAAAAATCGAACATGAGGCTACGACAAGTAAAATTGGCGAAGACCAAGTTTTCTATTGCAACCAACGTGGAATTCCAACCGAAAAAGCTATTGCTTTAATCGTAAACGGTTTCAGTAAAGAGGTTTTGAATAAGTTGCCAATGGAATTCGCAGTAGAAGCACAAAAATTATTAGAAATTTCTCTTGAGGGAAGTGTTGGATAATTTGAATATGGAAAACACGAAAGTTATTATTGTCGGTTCTTCCAGAAGCAATGGAAACACTTCAAAAATAGTTGATAAAATTTCCACCCAAATAAATGCTGATGTTATTGATTTAAGAGATTATTCTATTTCCTATTATGATTATGAAAGCGAAAATAGAGCCGATGATTTTTTGCCTTTAATATCTTCAATTATTGAAAAATATGACACGCTAGTTTTTGCAACACCCGTTTACTGGTATGCGATGAGCGGGATAATGAAAGTGTTTTTTGACCGTTTTTCTGATTTAATCAGAATCGAAAAAGAATTAGGTCGGAAATTAAGAGGTAAAAATATGTTTGTGATTTCAAATTCTGATGAAGATCAATTGGATTATGATTTTTATTTACCCTTTCGATTATCAGCGGAATATTTAGGAATAAAATATTTAGGAGAAAAGCATTTGTCCTATCAAACAATAAAAGACCAAGAACGCATCAATAGTATTTTAGAATAAAAGAGAATTTAAATCCTTTTAAAATTAAAGAAACAAATGTTAAGTATAAAAAATTTACACGCCTCAATTGGGGATAAAGAAATATTAAAAGGGATTAACCTTGAAGTGAAAGCGGGAGAAATTCATGCGATAATGGGACCAAACGGTGCCGGAAAAAGTACCCTTGCTTCCATCATTGCAGGAAACGAAAACTACGAAGTAACCGAAGGTGAAATCTCTTTAGACGGTGAAGACCTTTCTGATTTGGCACCAGAAGAAAGAGCACATAAAGGAGTGTTTTTATCGTTCCAATATCCCGTAGAGATTCCAGGAGTTTCAGTAACGAACTTCATAAGAACAGCCATCAACGAAACGCGTAAAGCAAACGGTCAGGAAGAAATGCCGGCTAAAGATATGCTGAAAGTGATTCGTGAGAAATCGGAATTATTAGAAATTGACAGAAAATTTTTGTCTCGTTCTCTAAACGAAGGTTTTTCTGGTGGAGAGAAAAAACGTAACGAAATTTTCCAAATGGCGATGTTGGAACCAAAATTGGCTATTCTTGATGAAACCGATTCTGGACTTGATATTGATGCCTTACGTATTGTTGCTAATGGCGTTAACAAACTAAAAAGCGACAAAAATGCTATCGTAGTGATTACGCACTACCAAAGATTATTAGATTATATCGTTCCTGATTTCGTTCACGTACTGTACAACGGAAAAATTGTAAAATCCGGTGGAAAAGAACTAGCGCACGAACTGGAAGAAAAAGGATACGACTGGATTAAACAAGAACAAGAAGCGTAAAATTAGTTTGCAGTTACAGTTTGCAGTTCCGATAGCTATCGGAAGCACTCATAACTTATAACTCATAACTTACAACTACCAAAAATGGAATTGAAAGAAAAATTACTATCGTCTTTTATGGCTTTCGAAGAGCGTATTGATGTTCATTCCGAACTTCATGATGTGAGAACAGCTGCCATAAAAAACTTTGAAGATAAAGGTTTCCCAACCAAAAAAGACGAAGCTTGGAAATACACTTCGTTAAACGCCATCCTAAAAAATGACTTTACCGTTTTTCCAAAGCAAGAAAATGCAGTTGAATTCAACCACGTAAAAAAATACTTTTTACACGAAATAGACACCTATAAAGTGGTGTTTATTGATGGTGTTTTCAGTTCGCATTTATCGTCAACAACACACGACGGAATTGATGTTTGCTTGATGTCATCGGCATTGACCAAACCAAAATACAAAATGATTATTGATACGTATTTTAATCAAATTGCCAGCAAAGACGAAAGTTTAACTTCATTGAATACGGCTTTCGCCAATGAAGGAGCGTATATCAACATTCCAAAAAGTAAAGTGGCTGACAAACCTATTGAGATTATGTATTTCTCAACAGGTAATGAAGCGGCACTTTTGGTCCAACCAAGAAACTTGGTGATTGTTGGGGAGAATTCTCATGTTCAAATTATTGAGCGTCATCAAAGTTTAAACGAAAATCCAGTGCTAACGAATTCCGTTACCGAGATTTTTGCCCAAAAACGTGCTATCGTTGATTATTACAAAATTCAAAACGATACGCTTGAAGCGAATTTAATTGACAACACTTACGTTTCGCAACAAAAAGAAAGTCACGTTTCGGTTCATACCTTCTCCTTTGGAGGGAACTTAACGAGGAACAACTTGAATTTTTATCACTTTGGGGAACGATTGACAAGTACCTTAAACGGAATAACGATTATAGGCGAAAAGCAACACGTAGATCATTATACTTTGGTGAAACATTCGACTCCAAATTGCGAAAGTTTCCAAGATTATAAAGGAATCTATGCTGATCGTTCCACAGGAGTTTTCAACGGAAAAGTGTATGTGGAGAAAGATGCTCAAAAAACGAATGCGTTCCAAAAAAGCAATAACATTTTATTGAGCGACAAAGCGACTATAAACGCGAAACCGCAACTGGAAATTTTTGCTGATGACGTAAAATGTTCTCACGGTTGTACCGTTGGACAATTGGATGAAACGGCGATGTTCTACATGCAACAACGCGGAATTCCTAAAAAAGAAGCTAAAGCGTTATTGATGTATGCGTTCTCGAATGCAGTTATCGAAAACATTAAAATACCGGAATTAAAACAACGAATCACCACGATTATCGCCAATAAATTAGGCGTGAAATTGGGATTTGATTTGTAGTATTAGTAATTAATTATAATTTTAAACCCGACAGATTTTAGAAATCTGTCGGGTTTGTTTTTTAGGAGCTATTCCCGCTATACATTGCAATCTTTTTTCGGTAAAAACCTCAAAAAGGATTTTCATTTCTATCGGGGCTAAAAATGTTTCCTTTAATTACTTAATTAATAATATAACTAACCAAAGTACTTTCTACCGTACTTCCATTAATAGTATTTATTGATTTTACTGGTCCAACTCCTTTTGCATACCAATATACTGATTCTGTAATAGTAGTTTGGCCTTGGAAATTTACTTCTTGTCTAAAACTCATTTTAATGACACTCGCATAAACCTTATTATTCACTGTTATACTTGCATCTTTTTCTAATATAACTCCCAAATATTTTATAGTTGTGTCAAAAGAAGAAAAGTTAGAAGCATCTGTAACACTTACCTTGGAAGTAACACTACCGTTCCATTGTTCATTAACCGCCAAATTATCTTTCAACATTGGCAATTCATAAGAACTCATTTTAATAGTAATGCCATTTTCAGTCAGGTTTAAATCTCCTGTCTTTAAAAAATAAGTCGCTCCTTTTTTAACTGCCCAAGTTTGTAAATTATAGGCATTGTCCGTTGAAACTCGATAATAAGCAGTCCCTCCAAAATTATCTGTACCTGTGATTTTCACAGGAGAAATTACGGAACCATTTTCATTATAAATCCATTGATTGTTTATAGCTAAAGGCCAATAATCGCCACTCGAAACCCCATTTGAATCATCAGAAATAGAATCATCACTAGAACAAGATGTAATTAATAAGGAAGAAAAAAGCAATGCGAATGCTAATAAAGTAATTTTTTTCATGTTAATATTTTTTTATTAGACCAATGTAAAACATTTTAAGCAGATTTATGAATTTTATTAACAACTTTGCTGATTTTTGTTAAAAAAAGACAAGCTATTAAAACTGCAATACATGGTGTTTTTTACTTCTTCAAACTCCCAATAATCCCTTTCAACATTCCATTAAAATCAAATTCAGGTTCTTCGGTCAAACCCATTCGTACAATCACTAAATCAAGTGACGGAATAATCGCCACCATTTGTCCTTGAAAACCGCTACAGTAATACATATCTCTTGGAACATCACGGAAAGATCCGCCGGAATTGAGCCAAAAGTGTCCGCCATATCTTCCGTCAGATCTATTCGTAGGAGTTGCAGTGTATTTCTCCCAACTTTCGTTGAAAATTTGTTCGCCGTTCCAGTTGCCTTTGTGCAAATACAACAACCCAAATTTTGACCAATCTCGTGTTGTAGCCCAACCGTAGGACGAGCCTACATAATTTCCGGCCATATCTGTTTCGATTACCATAGAATTCATTCCTATTTTATCAATCAATGCTGAATACCAAAAATCTAAATACTCCTGATGCGTTTTGAACTGCTTCCGCAAAATTCCAGAAAGTAAATTAGTAGTTCCCGAAGAATAATTCCACCGCATATTGGGTTTATATTCCGCCGGTTTCTCTAGTTGTACCCGAGTCATATCTTCGGCCTGAAAAAGCATTTTGGTGGCATCAGAAATGGCATTGTAATCCTCTACCCATTGTAAACCGGAATTCATGTGTAGCAAATCACTTGTTGTAATCAATTTCCGTTTGTCATTCGCCCATTCTGGAATTGGAGCAGGAGCATCAATATCAAATTTTCTTTGTTTCTCCAAAATCCCAAACATGGCGCTAGTAATACTTTTAGTCATGGACCACCCTAATAGTTTACTGTTTTTATCAAAACCGGTATCGTACTTTTCGGCAATGATTTTGTCTTTATAAATTACCAAAAGGGAACGCGTTCTTTTTTTGGTTTGCTTCGCCTGCTCGCCTTTTAGGCTCGAGTCACCTTTTTTATCAAAAGCATTGGCGACAGCCGCATTCAATTTAGTATAATCAACATTTGCAAAAACGGTGTCTTTGGGTTCGTTATTTCCATACGGAAAAGGCAAATTGTTGTTCAGTTTTGTTCTTTTCGGAACTAAATACGGTTTTGTAACATCAAAATCATCGTTGATTAAAGTGGCTCCCAAACCTTCGCGGTAAATTGCTTTTCGTTCTTTCAAACCATAAACCGAAGCAGCGGCAAACTTCCCGACATCTTCAATTTTGTTTTTGGCCAAATCAATCATATCGATATCATTGTCGCCTTTCTCAATCATTTCCTGTGAACGATTATCAATAAAATGTCCCGAAGCGATACTTTTGGCTGAAAAGCCGGATATTAAATCCAGTTTTGGATAGGTGGTGAATCCAAAATAAAAGATTCCGATAAAAGACGCAAAACCAACAAACTTCACTAATTTTTTCATACGTAGATACTATTTGTTTTTTATCGGAATATGGAATTCGCTTATCTCAATCAATTTTTGCATCACGTTTTCGGTATGCTCATTTCATAGTAGCTAATTGTAAAACAATGCAATATAATTATTTTTTAGCCACAAATTCAGGAATTCTATTTTAATGAAACACCGAAATTAATAGAAGTAAATTGGTTAATTCATGGCTAAAACAATTTAGTTTTTATTACTTTTGTATTTAGAAAAATTCTAAATAAAGAAACGCGATTAGAATTTTGATTATTTTAAAAGATTGTCATTATTGGCGTTCTATCTGACCAATAAAAAACAATAAAAACAAGCAGATAAATGTTAGACATAAATAAAATTAGAGCCGACTTTCCTATCCTTTCACAGAAAGTAAACGGAAAACCATTGGTTTATTTCGACAACGGAGCTACTTCGCAAAAACCACAGGTTGTGATTGATGCGATTTCAAAATATTATCAGGAAATTAATGCCAATATTCATCGCGGTGTGCATACTTTGAGCCAGCTAGCTACCGATGCTTATGAAACTTCCCGTGGTAAAATTCAAAATCATATCAATGCTAAATTCGCTCATGAAGTGCTTTTTACTTCAGGAACAACGCACGGAATTAATTTGGTGACCAATGGATTTGCTTCGATTTTAAAACCAGGTGATGAAGTCTTGGTTTCCGCATTGGAACACCACAGCAATATTGTGCCTTGGCAAATGTTATGCGAGAAAACCGGTGCGACACTGAAAGTCATTCCGATGAATGAGAATGGCGAATTAATTATGTCTGAATACGACAAATTACTTTCGGATAAAACTAAAATCGTAACCGTAAATCATATTTCGAATGCTCTTGGAACTGTCAATCCGATTAAATATATGATTGACAAAGCGCATGAAGTTGGAGCAGCGATTTTGATCGACGGAGCGCAAGCCGTTCCACATTTGAAACCAGATGTTCAGGAATTAGACTGTGATTTTTATGCCTTTTCAGGACATAAAATGTGTGGACCAACAGGAACCGGAATTTTATATGGAAAAGAAGCTTGGCTGAATAAATTACCGCCCTATCAAGGTGGGGGCGAAATGATTAAGGAAGTGACTTTCGAGAAAACAACTTATGCTGATTTACCCCATAAATTTGAAGCCGGAACGCCTGATATTGCAGGTGGAATTGTTTTGGGAACAGCCGTTGATTATTTGAATGAAGTTGGTTTCGAAAACATTCAAAAACAGGAACTGGAATTACTGGAGTATGGAACGCAACGCTTACTGGAAATTGAAGGTTTGAAAATTTTTGGTACATCGGCAGCAAAAACTTCTGTAATTTCGTTTAATATTGAAGGAATTCATCCCTATGATGTTGGTACGATAATTGACAAATTAGGAATAGCCGTAAGAACGGGTCATCATTGCGCGCAACCGATTATGAATTTCTTTTGTATTCCCGGAACGATACGGGCATCATTTGCTTTTTATAATACCAAAGAAGAAATTGACGTTATGGTTGAGGCTATAAAAAAAGCTAAATTAATGTTATCCTAAAATATAAACCCATGAAAATATTATCTTTATTGTTCCTGACTATTTTTCTAGGCAATGGTTGTGACAGCGCCAAAGCACAAGAAATAAGTACTGCTGTTATTGAGTACGAAGCCAATACCAGAGGCTTTTATCAAAAAATAACGATAAAAAATCAGATGGTTACTGTTTCAAAAGACAGAGATGGAAACGACAAACCGGTACCGAAAAAAATATCGGATGCCGACTGGAAAGAATTAGTGGAATATTTTAAAACAGTGGAACTGGATAGTTTGGCAACACTAAAAGCACCCACTCAAAAACGTTTTCATGACGGTGCGGCTATTGCCAATTTGAAAATCACTCACAAAGACAAAGCCTATGAAACGACTAGTTTTGATCATGGTTATCCACCTAAAGAAATCAAGAAATTCGTAAATAAAATAAATTCATTTGCTAAAAAATAATAATGAAAATTAAAGACATACAAGAAGAAATCGTTGATGAGTTTTCTATGTTTGACGACTGGATGGAGCGTTATGAATACATCATCGAATTGGGAAAAAATCTTCCTTTAATCAAAGAAGAATTCAAAACAGAGAACAATCTGATAAAAGGCTGCCAATCGAAAGTGTGGTTGCAAGGAGAGAAAAAAGATGATAAAATTGTTTTCACTGCCGATAGCGATGCTATTTTGACCAAAGGGATTATTGCCATATTAATCCGCACTTTTTCAAATCAAAGTGCCAAAGATATTCTTGATGCTGATATGGATTTTATTGACAAAATAGGATTAAAAGAACATTTATCCCCTACGCGCGCCAATGGATTAGTATCGATGATAAAAAATATAAAAATGTATGCTTTGGCATTCAACACGCTGAATTAATTTCATTATTCGTATGAAAAAAATATTTTTTATAATGTTAATTTTAGCATGCAATGTTGTTTTCTCACAAACAACATTGCCAGGAACATATTCAAAAATCAAATTTGTATACGAACAAAAATCGAACTTTTTCATTGAAAATGACAAAGTGTATGCAGACACATTATTACTTAAAGTTGAATATCCAAAATTAAAATTTTCAAAAGTAATAAGTCCGTTTGATTCGACAAAAATTATTGGATTTCTTGAAATTAAAAGTTTTAATAACGAAGACAAAAAAATACTGGAAAGTTATTTATATCATACAACTCATACGATAGAAGGAACCTATGATCTAAAAAAGAATAAAACTAAACTATTTTTCACGCGAGGAAATAAGGCTTTAAACGAAACTTTTAAAAAATATTTTGGAGGCAACTATAGTCCTTTTATATTCAATGTCGTTGTTGATTACAATGAAAAAAAAATACATACTAACTATCCAAGAATAAATTATACAAAATCGTTTGACTCACAATTAAAAAAGATAAACTTTATTAGTGACGATAAAACTTTAGGAACGTACACTTTTCAAACAAAAAAAGGTTTTCATACCAATGTAGTTACTTTAGACAAAAAGTACAATAATAAAATTACTCTTGATATTATATTTTCAAATAATGATTTTGGAGTTGATAAAATAGTCTCCCTATTTGATACAATTTCATTAATATCAGTTATTTACGAGTAATAAAATAATAAAAATTAAAAATTATGACACAAGAAATAGACACCACCGAGTTAGGGGAATCAATCGTAAAAATTTTAAAAACAATTTACGATCCGGAGATTCCTGTAGATATTTACGAATTAGGATTGATTTATGACGTAATGGTTAATACCGATTATGAAGTAAAAATCTTGATGACACTTACTTCACCAAACTGTCCTGTTGCCGAAAGTTTACCAAGAGAAGTGGAAGAAAAAGTAAAATCATTAGACAATGTAAAAGATGCGGAAGTAGAAATTACTTTCGATCCGCCTTGGAGTAAAGATTTAATGAGCGAAGAAGCAAAATTAGAATTGGGAATGCTTTAGAATTTAGTCATAAAGTTGAAAGTTATAAAGTCTCAAAGCAGTGACTTTATGACTTTCGACATTCGACTTTAAGACATGATTATGGAAGAAATAATAAATAAAGTTGCGAATAGCGTTTTGGAAGTTTTCGATCTCGAAGATTACTATCCAGAAGGAATTCATGTGCAAATCGATATTTCACAATGGCTTTTGGAAGGATTTTTATTAAAAGAAAAAGACTTTAGAGAACAGCTGAAAAATCACGATTGGTCACAATATCAGGATCAATATGTTGCTATTTATTGCAGCACATATGCTATTATTCCTACTTGGGCTTCTATTTTGGTTGCGATTCAATTAGCGCCATTTGCGAAGAAAATCATTAATGGAACTCTAGAGGATTTAAACGCTTCCCTTTATGAAGAGTTGTTGCCTAAAATTGATTATTCGATTTATAAAAACAAGCCTGTGATTATAAAAGGGTGTTCCAGAAAACCAGTCCCTATGCGTGCCTATGTATTGGCTGTACACTATCTGCAACCTTTTGCCAAAAGCATTATGTATGGAGAGGCTTGTTCAGCTGTTCCTTTGTACAAAGCACATAAAAAATAGCAGCATACGTTTATTTTATAATTTAAATCAAACAGACATGAAAAAAACAATATTTTCTCTAGTGTTACTTTTAGTGGCAATTGCTATTAATGCGCAAGAAACGGCAACAGACACCACAAAACTTTGGACTAAAAAAGGAAATATTTCTTTGCTTTTTAATCAATCTGCTTACAATAAGCAATGGTTGGGTGGCGGAACGTCAAACATAGCGGGAAATTTTGGTCTGAATTATGATTTTAATTATAAAAAAGGAGATGTTGTTTGGGACAATAAATTCATTCTGGCTTATGGATTAACCAAGATAAAAGGTGACGAAAAAACAGCCAAAACAGATGACCGTCTAGAATTGAATTCCCTTTGGGGCAAGAAAGCGAAAGGAGATTGGTATTATTCTGTTTTTTTTAATTTCAAAACACAAATGGACGCTGGTTATGATAAAGATGGAATTAGGCTTTCTCATTTTTTCTCCCCTGCCTATTTTCAATTTGGACCCGGAATGTTGTGGAAAAAAAGCAATAATCTGAGTGTTAATTTTTCTCCCGCGACTGCAAAATTAATATTGGTTCACGACCATTTTACTGAATTTGGTCCTTCATTTGGGGTTTTACAAGGAGACAATTCCAGATTTGAATTCGGCGCAAGCATTTCGGGATATTATAAATTCAATATCATGACAAATGTATCTGTAGAAAACAGATTGAATTTATATTCTAATTATTTAGACAACCCGCAAAATGTCGATGTCGATTATCAGATGAATGTGGTTATGAAAATAAACAAATATTTGTCAGCAAATGTGGCTGTACAGGCAATTTACGATGACAATTCCGTGCAAGCCGTTCAGGTAAGAGAAGTGTTTGGTTTAGGCGTTAATTACGGTTTTTAGAAAAACACATTTTTATAAAAAAAGACCTTTAGAAATTTCTAAAGGTCTTTTTTGTTCTGTAACGTCCTGAAATAGCCTTGTTTTTGTCATCCGCGTTGCAAACGCTACAATTTGCCTCTTAATTTAAGTAGGCACTCGTCACAGACGAGCACCAGAGAACGTGGACAAACGAGTGCCAGTGGGAAAATTACGATTGAAACCGCTAATTCCACTAAATCCCAGTCACTCCAAACGCCTGTTACCTGCTGGTTATTTTGGCATAAATCTATTCGGGTCTTCTTTGTTTATCGTTTCTTCAATTCTATTTTCGGTTTCTACTTTTTTGTCCTGGTAGTTAGTTTTCCCAATAAAAGTTTCGTTTTGTATGATTTCTTTTGCAGTTGAAACTACTGGAGAAATTCCGCTCAAACTTTCCCATTCTTTTCTTATTTTTAGTAATTTGATTAAATAAGGAACTAATAGAAATATTTCAAATCTTATATTTAGGTTGTTTAATCCATCTTTGAATTCTACAAATGGTAAAACTACCATAACAGCAAAACAAACAATTATTCCAAAAACAGCATCAATAATACCATAATTAACAGCCCAGTCTTTTTCCATCCAGAGACCATAAGAAACAACTATTTTAAAAATCATTATAGTGTTTATAAATACTCCAAGTGGAGAAAAAAACAAATTGGTTTCTAGACCATAAATGGTTGAATTGCCAATATCTGACCCCATTATATTTTTTGCAACCAACATGCAAATTCCTGCAAAACCCAAAAACAGGAATAAGAATATAAAAAATTTAATCCACTTAGGGATAAGTTCGCGTCTTCTTTTTGTAGATAAACTTTTTGATAAATTTTCGTTTAAAATGATTTCCATAATTATTATTTAATTTACTTGTTTTTTTACGTTTTTCTGGTTTTAACTAGCAGGTAACTTGTATATAGGTGTGACAAAATCACACAAAGCCACCCAAATTTGGGTAGATATGTGTGATAATTATCACACAATATTTAATTTCAAATATATTGATTTTTTCTTACAAATAGTCTAAAAAACCGGAATGGCAATTTAAAAAATCAATGGCAATTATATCCCGTAAATCCCGCATGAAGGATGGCAGCGGAAATCCTTTTATGCAGCGCAGCGAAATAAAAGATTGCAGCGTCCCGAAGCCTCGGGATCCTGACGCAGCTGAAACGCAGTGGAAGCTGGGACATGCCCAAAAAAAATCCCTCTTAAAATTTCAAAAGGGATTGATTTGCTTTTTAGCTTGGGAGAATTAATCGTTTTCTTCCTCTTCTTTCTCCACAGCGTCTTTATAATCCGGATATAAAAACTTATTGTACGGAAAACGGGTGATGTGAATGTGTCTTACGGCTTCATAAACGCGTTCTCTGAATTCCTCGAAATTTTCTTTGTTGGTAGCCGAGATAAACAAGGCATTTTGTTCGCCTACTCGACTCATCCAAGTCGATTTCCATTCTTCCAGCGTGTAATGTCTTGGCGTTTTTTCGGTCATTAAATCATCTTCATCAATAGTCAAATGCTTGTAGGCATCGATTTTATTGAAAACCATAATAACGGGTTTGTCATTCGCTTTGATGTCCAATAAAGTTTGGTTTACCGATGCGATATGATCTTCAAATTCAGGATGTGAAATATCAACCACGTGCAATAACAAATCGGCTTCACGAACCTCATCCAGTGTACTTTTGAAAGAATCCACCAGTTGTGTCGGTAATTTTCGAATAAATCCTACCGTATCCGAAAGTAAGAAAGGCAAGTTTTTGATGACTACTTTTCGAACGGTGGTATCAAGCGTAGCAAAAAGTTTGTTCTCTACAAAAACGTCACTTTTCCCAACGGCATTCATCAAAGTCGATTTTCCAACATTGGTATACCCAACCAAAGCCACACGAACCATAGCGCCACGATTGCCTCGTTGCACGCCCATTTGCTTGTCGATGGTTTTTATTTTCTCTTTCAATAATGCTATTCGGTCACGAACAATACGTCTGTCGGTTTCAATCTCTGTCTCTCCAGGTCCACGCATTCCAATTCCCCCTTTTTGACGTTCCAAGTGTGTCCAGAGTCCCGATAATCGAGGCAACATATAGATACATTGTGCTAATTCTACCTGCGTTCTTGCATATGAAGTCTCAGCACGTTGCGCAAAAATATCCAGGATAAGATGCGTTCTGTCGAGGATTTTACATTCCGTAATGATTTTAGATATATTTTTTTGCTGTGAAGGCGATAATTCATCATCAAATACCAAAGTCGAGATATCATTTTCTTTTACAAAAAGATGAATCTCTTCAATTTTTCCTGTTCCAACAAAAGTCTTGGGATTAGGGCGTTCCATTTTTTGCGAAAAACGTTTCACTACTTCACCACCTGCGGTAAAAGTCAAAAACTCCAATTCGTCAAGATACTCGTTAAGTTTCTCTTCACTTTGGTTTTGAGTTACAATACCAACAATAGCTGTTTTTTCGAAATTTATTACTTCTTTTTCTAACATGTCTTTGAATAAGCTACAAATTTAATGATTTGTAAGGTACTAACGTTTATTCAATCCTTTTTAAATTAAAGTAAACAAATTTCATACTGAATCTTAATATTAAAAAGGATAAAAATTTCCCTTAAAAAGGTGCTCCTTACTCGTAAAAATAAATTTTTTCAGTTTTTACTATCCCATTTTCTTCTATAAGGGAACAGGATACTGGGTAGTTTAAATTATTGTATTTGTATTTTCCGCTTTTGCCAATAGCATTTATAGCAGTAGAGGTAAAACTTAATTTATTATTATTAGATATTGATTCGAAATCAAATTCTTCTTCATGAAAAGAAACTAATGGCACAATAACTTTATAGTTTTGACCAAAAATGTTTTTCACTATTAATAAATCAGCTGAATTTTTATCATCAAAAGTATAGTTCTTCATTGATTTATCACCAATCAATCCTTTGTGTCTGACAATATTATCTTTGAAATACACATACTCTATTTTATTAACTATTTGTTGATTTCGATCTCTGGAGGAACGTCTGGCAACAAGACCATTCTCAACAATATATTCAATATCTTCAATTAGGGTTTGATGACTGTTACTTTTTTTAGTTACTGCTTTTACTCTTGATCCTTCATAAGTTATAGCAACTGTTTTAGTGACAAGTTCGCCACCTTCTTCGTATTTTTTGGTAAACTTCACTAGTTGCTCTTCTTTATTATAAGCATAATTCACAACCTCTTTCCAGTTGCTTCCTTGCCTTTCTTTGACAGTCATGTCTAATAATCCTTTTGGATTATAAAAAAAACTTTGGAGGACGTCAGATGTTTTAATGGACAAAAGCTTACCTTCCTTAAATAAAATGGTTCTGTTTATAATCTCGCCACTTTTTAAATTGCGGAAATTTGTCTTTACAACATTAATTTGCTTTAACTTAACTGAATTTTCCAAAATTTGGCTTTGTACAAAACGCGGGCTGGCCATCAAAAAAATGGCAATAAAGTAGATTTTCATTTGGTAATTATATCGATTTGGGATTGCCAAAATACAAAAACCAATTAAAGGATAAAATTATTTATTTCAAATTTATATTTTTCAACTTGAATCCGACCAGTTTATGTGTAGTTATGGTATTTTGATCAAAAAAAAACAGGAGTTATCTCCAAAAATAGATAACTCCTGTTTTTTATGTAAGACACCCTAGGTTTCTAATACAATCCCTCAGCAATAAACCTAATTCACGGAAATAAGTTTGACCTCAAAAATAAGTACAGAACCTCCAGGAATTGGCCCCTTATCATCATTCCCATAGCCAAGATGAGCAGGTACCAAAAGGATACCACTTCCCCCTTCTTTAAAATAAGCGATACCTTCTGTCCAGCCTTTTATGACTTCTTGCAAGCTAAACGAAATACCTTCCGCTTTACTTTCATCAAATACAGATCCATTTGTAAAATAGCCTTTGTAAGCGACTGTTACATTAGAGTTTGCGGTAGGTTGTTTTCCATCACCTGCTTCATTAATCACATAATACAATCCTGAATCGCTTCTTTGGGCTGTTAAATTATTTTTTGCGATATATGCAATAATATCTTGTTCGTTTTTAGCGACATAATCGATTTCTTTGTCTTTTGAACAGGACATACAAAGAATTAAAGCTAGTACAAAAAGGATTTTTTTCATGATAAAATTTATTTAAAGAAGGCAAATATAATAAAAATGCGACTGTAGCTGCAGCGAAAATTATTTCTTCCCAAACTCCGAAAGCTTCCCTTTAATTAAAAATTATTTATCCCCAAAAACTTGGACATCATCTACTTGAAAAGCACCATCTAAAGCCAGGTTTTTCCCGGAACCTGTGTATTTAAAAGCGATATTGATTTTGCCATTATACGAAGATAAATCTACCCCGCCACTTCCAATAAATTGATACCAAGGTGTCGCTTGTTTGGGTAAATTAACAACTAACGGAATCCAAGTCGCTGTCGCCAAATTCAACCCGTCAAAATTAGTGGAAACATAAACTTCCAGAGAATTTAACTGGGAATCAACATCTAAATGATGTTGGGCCGCTCGAAAAGTCAAGACTTCTTTCGTGTGAACATCCATGTCTATTTTTGGAGAAATCAACCAAGCCACATTCGAAACGACTTTGGTTCCCGTAATATTAAATTCGGCATAACCGTTTCCGGAATAGACTGTGCCTTTCCAGAAAAGCGTCCCTTTCTGAACAATATTCGCCCAGCCCGGCAGACTCAAGTTCGACTTATCAACAACGGTTTCAAAATCTTCTGAGAAAAAAGGAATTGCTCTTGTTCCGGTCATCACAACATCTTTTTCGGAGCGCGGTAATAATTGGTAATCACTTCCGTATTTCGTCAAAATTCCTTTTACTTTTCCGCTTCCATTCGGCACTAATTTACCCGCAAAATCAGAAAAACTACTGGTTCTAAAATAGACTTGATTGCCTAATTTATCCATCAAACCCCAATTCGTCGCACCACCCACATTATTAGTTTCCTCAAAATAATGGCGGCCTATTGCGGCGGCTGTAAACTGAACATCAGACAATTCAACCAACGTATTTAAATTAGAATCATTCAGCAATTCTGACATCGAAATGGACCGAATCAACAAGTCCTCACTAACATTCGTACAGGAAGCATTCAACACTTTTTTATACTTATTTTGAGAAAGTCGCCCTACTCCGCCTTCATTATAAGAATTCACAAAAATGCTTCCTATACGCATCCCGCCAAATAAAATATCTGTGTATTGGTCTTTCAACTTTATATACACTTTATTGCCCAATCTGTAATCAATGTACAAATTTGTAGCATCCACGGGAACACTAAATCCTATGGCTGGTGTTGTGGCTGTTGCCAAAGTTTGAAAGGAAATCGACTTGAAAAAATTTCCCGATTCATCGCTGGAAACCACATATGCCTCGATTATATCATCGTATTTGTATTGTGTTACAATAGCATTCGCAGCAGCGTGAACTTCGCTAACTGCTTTATTGGTCACTAAATCCGGTTGTGTACAAATAAGTTTTGGTGCAGCAACCTCATCCGTTGCACAACTGCCGAATATAATTGTCAACAGCAAAAATAAAAAGGATTTGTAGAATGTTGATTTCATATGCTTTAATTTATAGATTGATATAAAGATTCACGAAATACGTTCTTCCGTATCCGTAGAAATATTTTGGTCCAAAAGAGGGCGTACCACTGGAAACATCCTGATTAATTTGTCTGAAATTAGCATTTCGGGCTTGTTCATAACCACCTGTTTTATAGGAAACATCAAGAACATTATTGATGCTGGCAAAAACCCCAACATTTTTTCCATAAATCAGCCATGATTTTCCACCCACGAGATTCAATAACATCGTTGGATCAAACTTTTCTTGTTTTAATAGTATTGCTGCCCGTTCTTCGGTCGCCTCCGGGAAATTGAAACCGCTTGCGGAATTTTTATAAAATATTTCGGTTCTCGAAATGGGAGAAATATCAATATAACTATTCGTGAGATAATTAACATTGGCGCTAATCCACCAATATTTTGGGTCTCTATATTCAATTCCCAGTGAGTACGCTCGTTGCGGCATTCCCGCTTGTTTGTAATTTTTTAGTGCGGCCGTTCCAAAATCAAAAACCGGACTGGTATTTTCCAAAGAAGCTTCGGCATCATTTGTCAAAGTCACTTTTGGATTACTGTCATACGTATATTCCCCAAAAGCCGCCGAGAAAGTAGTCTTGAAAGTTTGATTTAATTGGTATTCCAAACTGAACTCTCCACCCATATTCTTCTTATTCAACTGCGTTAACGTTTGACTGACAAAAGCATCGGTGTTTAAATAACCTGCGCCATCATCAAAAATTCCTTCGGCATAAAAAAAGGAAATTTGAGTCGCGTTTTTAATTAGTGCATAATAAGCCGTCAGTCTGGCTTTCAGTTTTGGGGAGCGATAGACATAACTGGCGTCCAAACTGTTTATATTTTCACTTTCCAGTCCGTCAACAATCGAATTATTCAATCGGGAATTAGCAAAAGTATTTCGTAAAGAAGGCGCTTTGGTCAAATGTGCCGCGTTAAAAGTCACCAACTGTTTTCCGGAGATTTTCAAATTGAATCCGGCTTTGAAGCCAAAATTTTCAAACGCTGCTTTCTCGCTTTTCCCGAAGGAATTGGTTTCGTAAATTCCGTTTTTGTACAAACCTTCCCTTTGATAATTGGCGCTTGAAAAATTCTGGGCCAGATAAAAATCCACTTTATTGTAGGTGAATTTAAATTGTGTGAACGCCTCTAAAGTATTGGCAAAATAATTATAGTTGTATCCGTACGTATCACCAACGACTACTTGTCGGTCTGGATTATTCAAATCAGACTGGGACTGATTCCCGCTGTAAAAAGCATCAATATCCTCAAAATAAGAACCACCGAGCAAATCCAACAATTTTTGAGAATTATGCGATTTTAATTTTTTGAATGACGCTCCCGCATTCAAAAATATATTTTCTGACAGTTGCGCACTCAAATTCGTTGTCGCCACAGCAGTTTGATCCTCTACTTGATCTTCATACAAAACATACTTACTTTTTGCCGGTTCATACCCCGAAATAGTTCCATTGGAATCAAAAACCGGGCTTTGATTGGCTTGATACATCGCTTTCCAATCGATTTGGGAATTGGCTAAAAACTGAGCTTTACTTTTTTCTGCATTTTCATAATCCGGAGTAAATGCTCCCGAAAATTCTCCGTTATCCGGCGCATAAAGTGAGCTGTAATAACTGGGCATTTTTCTGTAGTACGTTGGATCCGGACTGTTGGCATTTTGATAATCGATGTTGCTGTTGGCGATTTTTCCAAATTGATACATCACACTCGAATTCAGATTGGCTTTATCATTGATTTTAAAATAATGATTCAGCATAATCGTGGGTTCTTCAATCGTCTTTATGCGGGCGTTCCTTTTTTCACCGTCTTGAAAACCCCAATAGGAATTGTACTTCACATTGGTCAGTTGGGCTACTTCTGCTGTGTTTGGGGAGTTTTTAGCTCTGGAATTGGGCGTGTACATTGTCGTTAGATTCAACGAATGATTCTCGCTTAATTTTTTTTCGAGACTTATAAAAAAGGAATTTGCATCATAATTTGTTCCTTCAAAATATCCTTCTTGCGCCCAGCGTTTCCCTGCCGAAACTACAAAAGCCCAGCCTCGGTTATTCATTCCCGAAGCGTATGTTCCCATGGTGCGCCAACTGTAATTGGTATTGGTTCCTGAAAATGAAATTCTGGAACCGGGTCTGTAAATGGAAGCTCGGGTATTGATTTCCTGTGTTCCTAAAATTCCGCCAAAAGTATAATCAGAAGGTGTTGTTCCCAGCGTAAATTCCTGATTCCGGAGCGCGTCATTCAATCCGCCCCATTCACCCCATTGCGGTCTTCCGTCATAGATTTTATTCATGGAAACGCCATTGATCATCATGGTGGAATGCTCGCTGTCTAATCCCCGAACTCTAAAACGAGCTTGTCCCCAATTGAAAGCGGCGGCTTGCAAAAATGCATCCCGGGAGGATTGTAACAGTCCCGAAGTACTTTCGGAACTACTGTTGTCGTCGCTGAGATCGCTTTCGATAAGTGTTATTAAACTGCTTTGCTGTTCTGTGGATTGATCTTCTTCTAAAACTATGGTTCCTAAATCCAGCATCTTCCCTTTGATAATTTCTATAGGATACAAGGCATCTTTGAAACCCTGACTGTGAATAAGCAACAATACATTTCCTGTGGGAACCGTATCAAAACTGAAATTTCCATCGGTTTTGGTGAGTTGCATTAAAGTAGTATTTTGAATACTGACGACCACAAAACCTAACGGATTCTGCGTTTTGGACTCGATGACTTTCCCGAAAAATCCCGTATTATGTTGTGCTGTAACGCATCCTATTTGAACGATAAAGAAAAATGCAATGTGAAATTTATTCATATATTCAAATTATGATGATGGTATATAATTACTGAAATTTTGGTCGAGAGGATTTTTATTTTTTTTATTCCTAGCGAGAAGTTCAACCGCTAAAATTCCTTTTAACGGTTGAACAAAAAGCATAGAAAGCGTCATCCGAAATGGAATAACAACTTGAAAATAATTAAAACTGAATTTTGGAAAAGTGGTATAAACCTTAAATAATATAATGCTGAAGAAAGTGGTATTTAAAATTCAGCATACAATAAAAATCTTGCTTGAAAGAATTGTAATACTAAATGTACAAAAAAATACTAACTTATTGATTTTCAATGAAAATAATTTTATTAAATCTATTTTAGCAGCTTCCAATTGAAAAAGTTCTTAGAAAAAACAAACGGATTGAGTAGCCCCGATGGCAGCAAGTATCCTTTCCAGTCCTGAACTTGTTTCAGGATTCTGAAACAAGTTCAGGACTGGAAAGATACTGCGAACAGCGGGAAGAGGTGTTTTCATGGAAACGAAATATAGTGCTCCTAAAAATTTATATTTATTCGATTGCTTTGATTCTTGAGACCATAATTGCTATTAGAAATCCAAAGACTCCAATGAAAGCAAATGAAAATCTCAGGCTTGACAGTTCAGCGATGTAACCGATAATTGGCGGTCCCATAAGAAAACCTAAAAAACTGACGCTTGAAACTGTGGTTAAAGCTTCACTTGGGGAAACATTTGGATTCTTTCCTGCGATACTATACATTGTGGGTACAATGGTAGAAACGCCGAGCCCTACAAACATAAACGCAATGGTTGCGGGGATGACAAAGGGGAAAAATACGGCCGTAAAAAGCCCCCCCGAAATCATGATTCCGCTGATTTGCAAGACGGTTTTTCGACCAAACTTATGTATTAATCCATCACCAAAAAATCGTCCGCCAGCCATCATAATCATAAAAGAAGTGTATCCCAAAATGACTAATGGTCCTGGTGCTTTGATGACATCTTTGAAATAAACGCCGCTCCAGTCAAACATAACTCCTTCACTTGCCATGCAACAAAAACCAATTATACCAAGCCAAATTAAACCACTATCCGGTTTTGAAAAGAGTTTCTTCTTTTCTACTTTGATGGTTTCCTTTGCTTTTATTAAGAATTTATAATTAAAAGCAATCATCAAAAGTACCATTCCGGCAACGATTAAAAAATGTAGGTACGGACTAAGTTCTAAAGTCAGCATTCCTAAACCTACCAAAGCTCCCGTGAATCCGGCAAAACTCCACATTCCATGAAAAGAGGACATGATGGTTTTCTTGAAAAGGACTTCGGTATAAACACCTTGTGTATTGACCGCAATATTCGATAAATTACCAAAAATTCCAAATAAAAATAAGCCTAATGACAGTTGCCAAGCCTGAACAGCCAAGCCTAAATTAGTCAAACAAAAAACATAAAAAAGCAAGGATACTATCAGAATACGGTGGCTTCCAAAACGGGTGACCAATTTACCGGAAAAAGGCATCACTACGAGTTGTCCCAATGGTAACGCAAATAAAATACTGCCTAAATCACCTTCGCTTAACTGTAATGCGGTTTTAATATCCGGAATTCGGCTGGCCCAAGTGGCGAAACACAAACCCATGGCAAAATAAAACATGGATACTGCCCAACGGATTCGGTTCAAATAGGAAACCTTAGCGTTTTTATACGTTTTTTTGTATTTTGCTTTGGTTCTAAATCGGGATATAAAATTGAGATCGATCAAGATAATTTGGATTTTGAAATTTAATTTATCAAAATTACAAAAAGCAATCGTTCATCACGTCAAAACAACATATCTATCAAAAAATACAACGTTATTGTTTATAAAAAATACAGATTACTGCTTTTAGAAAGTGATAACCGCGAATTCGCTAATTCATTTTTTATACTTTCAAATTAGCGAATTTGCGGTTAATTTTACAAATCAATCCCTTTCTTCTCGGCACTGCTTTGAATCGCGGCTTCAATAATTTGCATCACATGAACTCCATCTAGTGCCGTTACCGGTTCAATAGTATCCTGTGTAATTGAATTATAAACGCCATCAAAAAAGTCATAATAATTCCCTTGAAGTGTTGGTATATTTTCAATTAAGACGTCATTATTAATCTCCGTATGAAGAATGCCTTCTTTACTCTTAGCTTCTTTACCCCAAGTGTCGAGGTTTGGTTTTTTTCCAAGTTTCAAATCGTCTTCCTGTACATCGCCACGTGCTTTCAGGAAAGATCCTTTTTTACCATGAACGACATACGCCGGAATGGCTTCGCGCACAAAAAATCCGGCTTTTAATCGGACGCGAAAATTGGAATAATACAGTAAAATATCAATGTAATCATCTACCAAGGAATGTTCCCGTGTGATGCGAATATCTGCAAAAACCGATTGAGGCAAACCAAACAAACACAAGGCCTGATCAATTAAATGAGGTCCTAAATCTTTCAGAATCCCAGCACCTGAATTGGCCGTTTCTTTGTGTTGTTTTGGACTCAAAAGCGGATTGTAGCGATCAAAATGAAATTCGGCTTCCACAATTTCGCCAAGGACATTATCCGAAATGATTTTTTGTACGGTTTTGAAATCGCTGTCCCATCTCCTATTTTGGAAAACGGCCAGTTTCAATCCTTTTTCTTTGGCCAAAGCCGCTAATTCCTGCGCTTGGGCAACAGTTGTGGTAAATGCTTTTTCGACCAAAGCATGTTTTCCGGCCAGCAACACTTTTTTGGCATATTCATAATGTGTTTCCACCGGAGTATTTACGACCACCAGATCAACATCATCTTCCAACAACTCTTCCATCGTGGCGTAACTTTTCACCGAAGGATAATCTTTATGGATTAATTTTTTACTTCGTTCCCAAGAACCAATCAGTTCAAATCCGGGATGGAAATTTAAAAAAGGAGCATGAAATACTTTTCCGGACATTCCGTAGGAAAGCAAAGCAGTTTTAATTTTTTGCATGGTATTATTTTATAAAAACACGAAATTATACTTTTTAATCTTAAGACTTATGTGGACTTATATTCCTTATATTTTTCAAAGTTTAACCACATGAAGGAATATAAGTTCATTGAAGAATTGGTTCTCGATACTTTTTTGTTCCGTTTCACTGCTCAAAATCCCGAAGCGTCGGGACGAACTGATGTATTAATCGATTCAGAAGATTTATCTAATAAACTATTTAATTTTGGCTCTTTCGTATTGTTTTGGCCATTGGATATCAGCCTGAAGTTCCTCGGCAAATTTCAATCCTAAATTTGGATTTCTAAGGGATTCTCTGGCAAATAACACTACATCTGCTTTTCCTGAAGCAACAATTTCCTCGGCTTGAACGGCTTCGGTGATTAAACCAACCGCGCCAGTTCTAATTCCGGTTTCCTTTTTTATACTTTCCGCAAAAGGAACTTGGTAATTTGGACCCAACGGAATTTGTTGGTGTGAAACTAATCCTCCCGAAGAAACATCAATCAAATCCACTCCTTTTTCTTTTAGTATTTTCGAAAGCTGTACTGATTCCTCCAAGTTCCATCCGCCTTCTGCCCAGTCCGTAGCCGAAATTCTAACGAATAAAGGCAAATTTTCCGGCCATTCTGATTGTACGGATTCTACCACTTCGATTGTCAAACGGATTCGGTTTTCGAAACTTCCTCCGAATTCATCGGTTCTGAAATTTGACAAAGGCGAAAGGAACTGATGCAACAAATATCCGTGAGCCGCATGGATTTCCAGTATTTGGAAACCCGCTTGAACGGCTCTTTTTGTGGCTGATCTAAAGTCGGAGATTACTTTTTGAATTCCCGTTTTATCTAATGCTATTGGTGTTTTTTCGTTGTCATGATATCCCACAGCACTTGGCGCTACGGTATCCCAACCCCCTTTTGTTTCATCTAATTTTCTACCTCCGTTCCATGGTGATGCGGCACTTGCTTTTCTTCCGGCATGCGCCAATTGGATTCCGGGAACTGAATTCTGGCTGACAATAAAACGATTAATCTGTTGCATTTTTTCGATATGTTCGTCTTTCCAAAGTCCTAAATCCTCTGGAGAAATTCTGCCTTCGGGAGAAACCGCAGTCGCTTCCTGAATGATTAATCCCGCTCCTCCGGTGGCACGACTTCCCAGATGTACGAGATGCCAATCATTGGCAAAGCCATCTTGAGCAGAATATTGGCACATGGGTGAAATAACAATTCTATTTTTAAGCAAAATGCTTTTTATTTGGAGTGGTGAAAATAATTGAGATGGCATACCTTTGATTTTAATATAATTTAAGTGAAAATAAAGGAAATATCCTTTTTAAAAAAGTAAAGTTAAGGGACAAGAGCCAAACGAGAGATTCAATATTCATTAATTAACAAACATTTAAAATGGTATGGAACAATTATTGTAAAATAAACAAATAGAAAACCTTACTTTTGTGAGTCATAAAAAGAACTAAAATTAAAAAATGGACATAGTTATCAAGCTTTCTCAATTTTTATTGAGCTTATCATTACTGATTATACTTCACGAATTAGGACATTTCATTCCTGCTAAACTGTTTAAAACCAGAGTCGAAAAATTCTACTTGTTTTTTGATGTTAAATATTCCCTTCTAAAAAAGAAAATTGGCGAAACTGAATACGGTATCGGTTGGTTGCCTTTGGGCGGTTATGTGAAAATTTCCGGAATGATTGACGAAAGTATGGACAAGGAACAAATGGCTTTGCCGCCGCAACCATGGGAATTTCGTTCTAAACCGGCTTGGCAACGTCTGATTATTATGTTGGGTGGAGTTACCGTGAATTTCATTTTGGCATTCATTATTTACATCGGAATGGCATTTGCTTATGGAGATACCTATATTGCTAATGAAGATTTGAAAGACGGTCTTTTGATCGAGAGTCCAGTTATGAATACTGCCGGATTCAAAACTGGCGATCACATTGTATCTGTAGATGGCGAAAAAATTGTCAAATTTGATAATGATCTTACTATAAAAGTTATCATGGCAAAAGAAGTGCTGATAGAAAGAGATGGAGCTCAGCAAGCTATCAAAATGCCTAATAATTTTGTGGACCAATTATCAAAACAGGGAAAAAGCACATTGCTGGATATCAGAAGACCTTTTGTTATAGGATCTGTTACTGATGGATCTAAAAACACTGCACTACAGCCAAAGGATTTAGTTATTGCCCTTAACGGACAAAAAATAAAATACTTTGACGAAGTAAAAGCAATTTTAGAGAACAATAAAAACAAAACCATTTCTGCAACTGTTCTTCGTGATCAAAAAGAAGAGCAACTTCAGGTTTTTGTAAACAAAGATGCAGCATTAGGTGTGCAATTAGGCGGATTAAGTATGGCTTCACTTGAAAAATCGGGCTACTACAAAGTAAGCAAGCAGGAATTTGGTTTCTTGGAATCCATTCCAGTAGGAATTACAAAAGGAAAAGATCAATTAGTAGGGTACGGAAAACAATTGAAAATGATTTTCAGTCCAAGTACGGGTGCTTACAAACAAGTAGGTGGTTTTAAAGCCATATTCGACATTTTCCCTAATACTTGGAGCTGGCAAGTTTTTTGGAACATCACCGCTTTGTTATCAATTATGCTTGGTGTAATGAACTTATTACCTATTCCGGCACTTGATGGTGGGCATGTAATGTTTTTATTATATGAAATCATCAGTGGTAAAAAACCAAGCGATAAATTCTTAGAAAATGCGCAAATGGTTGGTTTCGTATTACTTATAACACTGTTATTATTCGCTAACGGAAACGACATTTACAAGGCAATTGTAGGGAAGTAAAAAAAATTGAAAAAAGTTTTATTTTTGCTTGCAGAAATCAAATTAAGCCCTATCTTTGCACCGCTTTACAAGTGAAACACACCTCACTAATAAGCACCCAAAAACGTTCATTCAATACCAGAATAAAAATATACAGTTTCCTTCTTAGCTCAGTTGGTTAGAGCATCTGACTGTTAATCAGAGGGTCCTTGGTTCGAGCCCAAGAGAGGGAGCTTTTTAAAAAGACTTTACAGCAATGTAAGGTCTTTTTTGTTTTAAGTCTATAGCAAAATTACCACTTCACGATGTTTTATTAAAAAATGGAGATTTTGTCATTTGACACCTTTGACCCGTTTTTTGATAAAAAAAGGCAACCTATTCGGTACCCATATAAATTCTCGAGGTTTCCATTTTTAAAACTGAATCATTACACCAATTGTTTAACCCAAAATCAATTGGAAACATTCGAAACCCACATCAAAAAAATATTTTTCTTCCGATGAAATGAAAAAGTGGGTTCCTGACAACCAAAATTTAAATACTTTTTCGAAAGAAATCAAAAAAAACGTTTGCTCAGGAATAAATGTTCACTAAAACATCTGAAATACAGTGTCTAAATTACTCTATTCTGTTAATTTTCAGCAAGTTTTAAAAAAACACTTTCCTTTTTAATCCCTCTTTTACTATCTTTAAAAAAGATTTCAATCCAAACGGAACCCAAAAACGAAACTCATGAAAAAAACAACACTAGTCTCTCTTTTGATTCTTTCATTCCTTTCTTTCAGTTGCGAGTCACAAGTAAAACCAAACGAGGTTGTCATTAAAGACAAAGTAAAGAACTATACGCTCGAAACCGTAGTTTCAGATATTGCTATTCCATGGGGAATGACTTGGTTGCCTGACGGCACAATGTTGGTAACAGAAAAAAGTGGAATTCTATATCATATCAAAAATGGCATAAAAACCGAAATTAAAAATGTCCCCAAAGTATATTCAAGAGGACAAGGCGGATTGTTAGACATCGTTCTACATCCTGATTATGCTAAAAATGGCTGGATCTATATGACGTACGCTTCCGATGAAGGTGAGGGTGCCGGCGGCAACACTAAACTCATTCGAGCAAAATTACTTGACGGAAGTCTGAAACAAATTCAATCGCTTTATAAAGCCACTCCCAACACTACAAAAGGCCAGCATTTTGGTTCCCGAATTGTTTTTGACAACAGCGGCTATTTGTATTTCTCCGTAGGAGAACGTGGCAACCATCTCAGAAACCCGCAAGATATCAAACGGGATGGCGGAAAAATATACCGCTTAAATGACGATGGAAGCATTCCTAAAGACAATCCTTTTACAGGTCAGGCCGGAGCGAAAGAAGCCATTTACACCTATGGAAATCGCAATCCGCAAGGAATGGCAAAAAACCCGGTAACAGGAGCGATTTGGGCACATGAACACGGCCCCCAAGGTGGAGATGAAATCAACATCATAAAAAAAGGAGCCAATTACGGATGGCCAGTGGTTACCTATGGCATCGATTATGACGGAACAACCATTAGTAACGAAAACGAAAAACCAGGCATTGAAAAACCAATTTACTATTGGCTGCCTTCTATTGCTCCAAGCGGAATGACTTTTGTTACCAGCGACCGTTATCCAGATTGGAAAGGACACTTACTCATTGGATCCTTAAAATTTCAATATCTTGAACTAGTCAAATTGAAAGGCAATAAAGTTATCGGCAGACAAAAAATCGCCACTGACATTGGTCGTGTGCGTAATGTGGCACAAGGTCCGGACGGCTATATTTATATGGGCGTTGAAGGAAAAGGAATCATCAAAATCATACCTAATTAATCGATGCTGACAACGAAATTATTTTTGGGATTTGGAGTGTTTGTATTGGGAGGCTTCTCTTTCGAAAACCCATTTCCCCAAGACAACTATATTGACGTGAATACCGAAACCACTGTTGTTTCAAAATTTCAGACACCCGGAAAAGAAATATATGCTGATTTTTGCATGCAATGTCATGGTGCAAACGGCAAAGGAGACACTAAGAACTTTCCTCCTCTTGACGGTTCTGACTGGCTGAAAAACAAAAGAAACCAAAGTATTGCTGCTGTGAAATTTGGACAAAGTGGCGAAATTGTTGTCAACAAAATGAAGTATAACAGCAGCATGCCACCCATGGGACTTTCTGATCAGGAAGTCGCGGACGTGATGAATTATGTCATGACTTCTTGGGGCAATAAACAAACCAAAATTATTACCGAGAAGGAAGTAGCAGCCATTAAAAAATAAAATTAGGATTTGGAATTCTTATCTAAAAAACATAGGATACCGAAAAACCTCCATAAAAATTTACGGGATTTCCCGGATAAAAATAGCGTGGAGCGGCTGTACCAAAACCTACGGCGTTAGGCAAAATGTTAGCTGCATATTTAGTGTCCAATGCATTATTTATACCGGCATTCAACTCTGTTTTTAGGATTTTAAGGATCGTAAAAACATACGTCGTTTTAATATCAAGCAACGAATAACGTTCACTGTATTTTGTATTGGAATCATTTAACGGAATTTTACCCATCGTTCGAAAAGAGGTGTTGATACTAAATCCGTTTTTTGTGTTTAAATCCACTCCAAAATTAAATTGTTTTTCGGGAACGCCCGTAAGTTGGTTTCCCGAATAATTCGCATCACCATCCAAAAATTCTTTGAATTTAAAATTATTCACCGCTCCTGAAAAATAAGGCGTAATTTGAAGTTGGGTCAATTCCAAAAGTTTATAATTAACCAAGAATTCCAACCCCGCATGCGAACTGCTGCCTGCATTAATCCCTACAAATTGATCATTGGCGGTGCGTCTGGCTA
This sequence comes from Flavobacterium glycogeni, assembly GCF_048286775.1. NCBI lineage: Bacteria > Pseudomonadati > Bacteroidota > Flavobacteriia > Flavobacteriales > Flavobacteriaceae > Flavobacterium > Flavobacterium glycogeni. The sequence continues at coordinate 60,613 of NZ_JBLVPV010000005.1, read as the reverse complement.
CCAATAAATTTTTAATTTGTGTGGTATAAAAAGTTACTTCCGTGTATACTTTATTTTTAAGCCAATTTCCTTTGAAACCCAATTCATAATTCCAACCAATTTCTGGTTTCAAATCGGTATTTATTTGACCCTCGGGAGTCAATGTTTCAGCAACTGAAGGAACCGAAAATCCTTTGCTGACCGACGTGAATATATTTTTTCCATTACTTACTTTATACGACAAACCAACTCTTGGCGAAAAAACATTTCCAAAAGTAAATGGCATCTTTTGACCTCCAGAATTATTTTCGAAAACATCTTCTAACGAATATTTGGTTGTGTTTAATGCCACTCCAGTTTCCAGATGCAGCTTTTCTGAAACCCAAAGTTCCATTTGTAAAAAATAATTGATATAATTTCGATTTTGTTTGATGGAACTGAACTCGTCGCCTTTTATACTTCCTTGACCCGGTTGTGATTTGTATTCGTTTTCAAATAATGAATATTGATATTTTTCCGTTAATAATTCGGTGCCAAAACTCAGTTCAAATGGCAAAGAAAACAATCGGTTTTTATAATTTACATTGTAACGAAAACCCGTAGCACTTGTTTTTTCATCCAAAATATCAAACGGCCTGGGTTCGTACGCGTCTTTAAAATTAGAAAAAACACTGGTTTGTATAGACCATTTCTCAGAAAATTGATGGTCGTATCCTAATCCGAGCATGAATTTATCATAGGACTCAAAACCTTGTGCCGCTTCCCATGTACTGGCTGCTTTTTCAGGATTATTTTTTAAATCAGTCTCATTGATAGAACTTGGAATAAAAGCTTTCAAGCGAGTGAAAGTTCCCAAAAATGACAAACTGCCGTTGGGCGCCATTTTTTGTTTGCCGTGGAGATTAAATGATTTTCTGTTATAAGAACTGTTAGCCCTAAATCCGTCGCTTTCTAAATCCGTATAACTTGTGTATACATTTGTTTTAGAATCGCTGTATCCTGCCGATAGACGCTGCTGCAACAACGCAAAACTTCCAGAAGTGATCGTTGATTTTCCAAACGATTCCAACAAAGGTGTTTCTCTTGAAAAAAGCTGAATTACACCGCCCAAACCAGAACCAAAACTAGTGGAATTTGGCCCTTTTATAATTTCTATTTTTTCGATTGATGCCAAATCAATATCGTCAATCGTAGTTTCGCCTTCACCGGAACTCAATGGAATCCCATCAAAATACGCTTTTATTTTGTTAGTTCCATATTGAGATCGGGCGCCAATGCCACGAATAGTAATCCTATTGGTATTCAAAGCGCCTTGTTGCATCGTAACGCCAGGGATTTTGTTTAAAACCGGAGTCAGTATAATTCCATCACTTTTATTGATGTCAGCTGTAGTAATCAATGAAACGGAAGAAGCAGTGTTTTGAAGTACATTCTTGATAGGCGAACCCTTCAAAGTGACTTCTGAAAGTGCAATCGTATCTTTTTTTATTTGTCCAAAAACAACAGTAGCACTAAATAAAAAAAGAAGGAAAGAAAGGGATTTTTTGAACAATTGTTTGGTATTTAGGTGAGTAAAAACTTTTATAAAGTTAGCCTTTTCTTTTTATTTTCCAAAAACTATTCTCAAATTGTGATAAAAGCAAACTACCTTTTTATTAAAATTGACAGTCGAACAATTAACTGAAGTACATTTCGTTTGAATATTAAACTTGGAAGAAACTTGAAGTTCGAATTCAGGTAGTTTGAAAAACATTAAAATCTGTGAATTATATAAAAAATAGCCGATTGAAACACTGCTATAATTGACATCACACTTCTAAAATACTTTATCTTTACATTGAAATTTAATAAAATTAATTTATGAAAAAATCAGCTATTGCATTTATTACACTTCCATTACTGCTCTTAAATATTTCCTGTGAAAAGGGAAAAGCAGCCGATGCTGTAACCGGTACAGAAAAATCGGATACCGTAAAAACGGATACGACAAAAAAAAAGACAACCCTTACAATTGATACTGTTGACTACAACAAAAGAATGGTGGCATTAAGCAATAATGACACTACCGGCAGATGGCCTGTAAAAGCGCCTTATCCTTTGCCTGGAGCGCTTTTGCCATACAATCGAATTATTGCGTATTACGGAAATTTATATTCTACAAGAATGGGAATATTGGGTGAACTTCCCCGAAAACAAATGTTGGCAAAACTACAAGGCGAAGTAGCCAAATGGCAAGCAGCTGATTCTACTGTTAAAGCAATTCCCGCTTTGCATTACATCGCTGTTACCGCTCAAGGCGCTCCGGGAAAAAATAATATGCACCGCATGCGCATGCCTTTTAAACAAATAGACACTATTATAAGTTGGGCTAAACCAATTAATGCCTTGGTTTTTTTAGACATTCAGGTAGGACACAGCACGGTTAAAGCAGAAGTAGCCGAACTGGAACACTATCTTTCCATGCCTAATGTTCATTTAGGAATTGATCCCGAATTTTCGATGAAAAACGGAGAGCGTCCGGGTTCTAAAATTGGGCATTTTACTGCCGCTGATATTAATGATGCCATTGACATTTTGGCAAACATCGTACGCAAAAATAAGTTGACTCCAAAGGTGCTTGTAATACACCGTTTTACACAAGGAATGGTAAAAAATTACAAAGAAATTAAAAAGGTTCCTGAAGTTCAAATCGTAATGGACATGGATGGTTTTGGAAGTAAGGTACTAAAAAAAGATTCTTATATGAGTTATATTTATAGAGAACCCGTACAGTTTGCCGGTTTTAAATTATTTTATAAAAACGACAATAAAAAGGATTGGAAAATGTACAGCCCGGAAGAGTTGGTAAAATTCACTCCAAAACCAATTTACATTCAGTACCAATAATTACTATTTGATTTATGAAAAATATTCTATGTTTTATTTTTGGTGCATTTTCATTATTGGTCGGATGTCAATCAGAACCTCGTAAAATAATACCTGAAACACCTCTTATTACTGCTCCCGTAAAAATTGTCGCACCCAAAAAAGTAGTGGCGGACGCTGCAACCATTCTCGCAAAAAGAGAAGTACCTATATTATGCTATCACAACATTAAAGACTTTAGCAGCAGTGCGAGCGGAAACATAAAAACGTACACCGTAAAACCTACCGCTTTTGCAGAACAAATGAAAGCCTTAGCCGATGCAGGTTACGAAACTATTTTACCGCAACAATTGTACGACTATTTAGTATACGATGGTCCATTACCCGCTAAACCGATCATGATTACTCTTGATGATACACGCGAAGAGCAATTCAGCATTGGTGCCGCTGAAATGAAAAAATATGGTTTCAAAGGCGTGTTTTTTGTAATGACAGTTTCTATTAACCGTCCTGGATATATGAGTAAAGAGCAAATTAAAAGCTTATCTGACAACGGGCATATTGTAGGCGCACATACTTGGGACCATCATATGGTAACTAAATATGCCGGAGACGACTGGAATACGCAATTGGTAAAACCTAAAGCAAAACTGGAGGATATCATTGGAAAACCGGTAACGGATTTTGCTTATCCGTTTGGTTTATGGAATACGGCGGCAATTCCTGAAATAAAAAAGAGCGATTATAAAATGGCCTATATATTGTCTACCAAAAGAGATCCTGTAAATCCACTTTACACCATCAGACGCATTATAGTTTCCGGAACTTGGACTACTCAAGGAATGATGAAATCTATTAATTCTTCCTTTAATAAAACCGAATAGTTTGTTAAACCGATCCTGTTTTTAAAATCAAATGACATTAGTTTTTCTAAATTAAATCGGTTGTAACGTAGCTGTTGATAAATGGTTCCTAATAAAATCTTTTCTCTATCAGTTCTAAGTCTTTCGGAACTAGAAACCCCTTTCATAAAAAAAGCACTATTGCATTCCTTGGAATATAATAGTGCTTTTGTTTTTATGTGAAATAACCGTTCTTATCTTGGTGACAACCAACCCTCAGGGTTATTGTACGTTGTATTTTGAAGAATTAAAAATTTGATTACCGTTTTTCCAGTCTCACCATTGGTTCTTACTTTTCCAATGCTTTGCTTAATACTCACTTTATCGCCTTTACTAACATTCACAGAACTCAAATTTTGGTACACTGTGAAGAAATCTCCGTGTTGTATCATTACCGCTTTGTTTACAGGTGATAAAACAATAACGCTCGTTACTTCCCCGCCAAAAACGGCTCTGGCACTTGCGCCACGATCTGTGGTAATTTCCACGCCACTATTGTGAACCGTTATGGTATTGAATAATGGATGCGTCTGATTACCATAACCAAGAGATATAAAACCTTTTTCTACAGGATAAGGCAACCTTCCTCTATTGGCTCTAAAATTGTCTGCAATTATCTTAGATTCTGGTGTTAATTCTATTTTTGATGATGAAACCGCGGCTTTTGAAACCGGAGCACTTGGATTAGCTTTTGCTTTTTCTAAGGCCGCTTTTCTATTAGCAGCCGCAATAGCTTCACGTATTAATTTATTGATTTGTCTGTCAATTGTTCTGTATTCCTGTTGTCTTTTCTTAATTTCTTGGGCAATCTTATTTTTATCTTTTTTAATAGAATTGACCAGTTTTTGTTGCTCTTTTTTCTCTTTTTCGAGTGACAATCGCTCTTTTTCGTTCTCAGCGATGAGTTTTTGTTTCGCCTTTTTCTGAACATTTAATTTTTCGTTGTAATCTGTAAGCTGGTTTGATTTTGATTTTATTTCCTCACCCTGCATTTTTCTGAAACCAGTATATTGCTTCATATACTGCGCTCTTTTATACGCTTGTAAAAAATTCTCGGAAGACAATAAGAACATGGCACGGCTTTCTTCGGAACGGCTTTTATATGATTTTACAATCATTTCAGAATAATCATCCTTAAGTACAGCCAATTCCTTTTTTAGCTTATTAATTTGCACTTGATTGATATACATATCATTTCCAAGCAATTTAGTTTGCTTTTCGGTCGTGTTTATTAATTTTTCTTTAAGCTTTATTTTAGTGCTTTGAATCACTACTACATTAACCGCAGATTTTTCTTTTTTCTTTACGGTTTGTAATAACCTTTCATTTTCTCTAATTTCTTTTTGAATTTGAGCTTTACGTTCTTCTAATTTTTCTTGTTGGGATTCCTGACTCCATACTAATGAAGTCATACAGATAAAGATTAGGCTAAGGAGAAATTTTGGCATATTAAAAAAATATTTTTGCTAATTTACTTAATTATAATTCTTTTGTACCCATTTGGAACACTATATGGAAAAGAAAGTTCTTCATTGAAAGTTACCGTGTTGTAATCCAGATTAATTTCGGTATTGCCTTTCTTCTGGAAAGTATTGATCTGAACACTTGTAGGCAAAGTTACCTCCTTGTATACTATATTGTCAGCATAAGCCACTTTTATCATTCGTTCTTCGGCAGTTTGAGTGATTTCTTGTTTTTGAACCAAAAACTTATCAGCATCCAAAAAGAAAGATTTTTTCGTATTTGTATTCGAAGTATCATCCAATCGGTACGTTTGTTCTAATAATGATTCCAGATATTTCCCTTTTGTCAAATCATCTATTGCTTCTCCCAATAACATATTTTGAATTTTACTAAAATCTAAATCAGTTCCCAGCCATTGGCTCAAACTGCTAAAATCGCCTTCAAAATAACTACCGTTTATTTTTTCATAATAGTTAACTGACTTTGGCGTAATCAATGCTTTCGCCATTGTAATTCCAAGGAAACGGATGCTTACCAAAATTTGTTCATCCTTCTTGATCTTAATTTCAGCCGTAACATTTTGGGTTTGTTTGTTGTCAGCATAACGGGCGTTTGACTTTATATATAATGTAGAAAATTGATTTTTATTGTTGTAATGATTTTCTATGATTTTTTGGGACGTCATATAGCCCGCCTCCGTTGTTGGCGCATTACTGGCCGCAACGACAATGGCTTTCGATTTACAGGAAACCATAAAAAGAGTTAATACTACTACTATTGCTATTTTTTTCATTATTTTTTTTCTTTTAATAATTGATTGGCTTTGGAAAAATACACTTCTTTTTTCTTGAAATCCCCTAACCCGTTGTATGCTTCTCCCAACTGTATGTTGAAATTTATTTCTAATGCTCTGTCTTCCACTAAATAATCCAAGCCCATTTCCAGCATGTCCTTGGCTTTTTTAAATTGTTGCAATTGATTATTCGCCATCCCTGAATAATAATAAAACTGGGGCTGTGTTGGAAAAGTCTCCATCATTACCGACGCTTTTTTGGCTACTAATTCAAATTGCTTTGTCTCTGTATACGTTTGAAGCAAAAGCAAATTGGTTTCGATATCATCTCCTGAACCATTTTTTAATGCTTGTTCATAATACTTAATCGCTTTTACCCATTGCTTTTTCGCATGATAAAACTTCCCTATTTCTTTAGCTACATTAACTTCTTTGTCATTATCGAAATACGAAATCGCTTTTTCTAAATCAGTTGTGTATTGAGGATTTTTATCTGCAAAAATCAAAAACTCATTCAGTATTCTGTGCTTTATTTTAGCATCTATTTTGGCACTGGCCAAAACCACATTCATGGCGTTTATTGCTTTTGGTCCGTCATTAGTATCCAAATAATTTTTGAACAGCGTTACTTGGGCCCATTCGGAATTTGGCAAGGCTTTTTCCAGCTTTTTGACAATTTCAAAAGCTTTTGCTTCTTCATTATTTTTAGAATACAAAAAAATCAAACTGATATAATTAGACTCTTCTTTTGGGTTCTTTTCAATTTGCTCTAACAAATTTGAAGCTTCCATATTCTGAAATTTCCCTTCCGATAAAATCTGGTTTTTGTATAAATCCCGTCTGTCAGTTTTTCCAAATGTTTCGTTTAACTCGTTAATTAAGTCCAATGCTTTGTCAAACTGTTTGGTACCCATATAAAGCGATGTCAAATCTTCTTTATACTTCTCGTCAAATTCTATCAGTTTATTGATCACCACTATTGCCTGGTTATAGTTGCTAGTTTCATAACTCACATCATACATTCCCACCCAGAACCATTTGTTTTTCGGGTCAATTTGTGTGGCTTTTTCAAATGAAGAATAGGCGTTTTTATATTCTTTTAATGCTAAATAATTTTTACCTAATTCATAATACACAGCTGCATCATTCGGTTTAATCTTGATGCATTTATCCAAAGCCACTACCGCTTTATCATAATTTTCGATTCCTTTTTGAAGCAATGATTCATAAAAAAATTCCTGAAACTGATCAGTATCGAGCTTAATTTCTTCAGGTTCCGTTTGTGCCAATAGCAAAGCTGAATTGCATTGCAAAACCAGAAATAAAAGTATTAAAGCGCTTTTTTTCATTCTGTTGTTTTAATCCTGAATTGTTTTAAATCACACAAGAATTGAACCATTTTTTATTCTAAAACCGAATAATCACCAATACTGACACTTGTAAAAGTACCGTCAAAACTGGCATGATTACCAATCATTGCATTATCTAAATTCGCATTTTTTATATGAGAGTGCGTTTGTACCAAACTATTTTTAATACTGCTGTTTACTACATGACATCCTTTTCCTAAAGAAACATTAGGACCAACTGTTGCGTTTATCAACACCACATCTTCCCCAATATAACATGGCGGAATAATTGTGGCGTTTTCTAACTTGACATCAAAATCTACCAAATGTGTTCCGTCATTGTGCAAGAAACCTAGCATTCTGGAATTTGTTTCTACCGTAACGTCTTTGTTTCCACAATCCATCCACTCATCAACCGTACCCGGTACAAATTTCATGCCTTTTGCCATCATTTGCTTAATTCCATCGTTAATTTGATATTCTCCACCGTGAATAATATTATTATCTAATACTAATTGAAGTTCGTTTTTTAAAACGGCAACATCTTTAAAATAGTAAATTCCAATAACGGCAAGGTCCGAAATAAATTCTTTTGGTTTCTCCACCAGTTCGACTATTTCATTCGCTTCGTTTACGTTGATTACACCAAAAGCTTCTGGATGATCTACTTGTTTTACCCAAATAACACTATCGGCATTTTGATCTAAATCGAAATCGGCACGAATTAAAGTATCTGCATAAGCAATAACAGCTGGTCCGCTCAAAGAATCTTTGGCACACATAATAGCGTGACCGGTTCCTAAAGCTTCATTTTGATAATAAATAGTTCCTTTGGCACCTAATTTTTGTGCAATAGCAATTAACTCCTCTTCTACTTTTTTACCAAAACTTTCGTGAATGATAAAGGCGACTTCTTCAATATCTTGATTCAATACGCCAGCAATATCTTCCACCAGACGGTGAACGATTGGTTTTCCAGCGATAGGAATTAACGGTTTAGGAATAGTTAATGTATGTGGGCGAAGACGTGAACCACGACCGGCCATTGGGACAATTATTTTCATTTTTTATTTTATTAACCACAAAGTTCACAATTCCGAATCGTCGGGATTCGCAAAGTTCACTAAGTCTATTATTTAATAGTAATTATATTTTAAAAACACCTCGACTGTGCTCAGTGTCTATGTCATTAAGTTAAGAGATTTTGCACGTCACTTCGAGGCATAATTTTTATTCTAAAAAAAGCAATATAAAATGACATTCATTGTGTCACCCTGAGCGCAGTCGAAGGGCTACGTAATAAAAAACGTCAATGGTAGGCTTAATTTTTTTACAAAAAAAGCAATATAAAATGACATTCATTGTGTCACCCTGAGCGCAGTCGAAGGGCTACGTAATAAAAAACGTCAATGGTAGTGATTTTGAATTGTAATGCGATAGCTTTACTATTCAAAATAGTATCGAGAAGTCTTTAATATCAAAAGGTTCTCGATACTTCGTAAAAATTTTCTATCGCAAATTTTCACTCAACTCGAACTGACGAATCCTGTAAACTGAATACTATAAACTGAACACTGCTAACTATTTTACTCCAGTGCTTCCAAAGCCACCTTCGCCTCTGGAAGTTTCTGTTAGTTCCTGTACTTCGATCCACTCTGCACGTTCGTGTTTTGCTATGATAAGTTGTGCGATGCGCTCACCGTTTTCAATAACGAAATCTTCATTGGATAAATTTACTAAAATCACACCAATTTCGCCACGATAATCTGCATCTACTGTTCCAGGAGAATTCAGGACTGTAATTCCTTTTTTGGCAGCCAGGCCACTTCTTGGACGTACTTGTGCTTCGTAACCAATAGGTAGTTCTATGAAAAGACCTGTTTTTACAATAGTTCTTTCCAGTGGTTTAAGATTTATCGATGCTGTTAAGTTGGCTCTTAAGTCCATTCCTGCTGAAGCTATGGTTTCATAGTTTGGCAAGGCGTGTTGTGATTTGTTGATTATGTTTATTGTCATATTTGTTTGTTTTGAAGGGATCGGAGGGACAAGTCGCGACTTGTCCGTACCTATTGTTTTAGATTGTTTTGAGTTATAGCCCTGATTACATCACTTGATTTCTATTTTTCAGCGGAGTTCTGTGAACTTCGTTTGCAGTGAAAATCCTTTTTCTTTTTTCTTTAAAAAGGAAAAGATTACTTCACTATACTTTTATTTTCATTTGAGTTCAGTGAATTTCATTTGCAACGAATAGCAGGAAATAGCTCCTAAAAATTTAAATTAAATTCTAATTCTTTTTTCGGCTTAAAATTTTAGTTAATAATTCTTTTTCATTGTGGTATATAAAATACATAAATGCAAGCAGTAATGTGATTCCGACATAATAATTTTCTCTAAAGCCATAAAATGAAACTGCCGAAAATCCTATTGAAATCAACAGATACATTGCGATTTTGTTGGTGTCATACGGAATGGGGTAATATTTATTTCCAAAATAGTAGGAGATAAACATCATGCTTCCATAAGCCGCAATCGTGGCAATTGCAGAGCCGTAATAGCTCATTGTTGGGATTAGCAGGTAATTCAGTCCGAGTGTAATTATGGCGCCAATAATGGAAATATAAGCCCCAATATGGGTTTTGTCTATCAGTTTGTACCAAACGGAAAGATTCGTGTAAATTCCAAGGAAAAAGTTAGCCAAAATGATTAACGGGACCACTTTCATGGCTTCCCAATACGACTCATCCTGAATCATGATGTATTTTAAAACATCGACAAAAACGATTACGGACAGTAAAATAAAAGAGCCAAAAATGACAAAATACTTGGTAATCGTGGCGTAGGTTTGAGGCGCATCCTGATTATCAGCGTGGCTAAAAAAGAAAGGCTCAATTCCTAAAGTGTATGCCGTACGGTACAAAACCATGAACAAACCGAGTTTATAACACGCCGAATACACACCTACTTCGGCATCTGCAATATTGGCAGGCAGTAATTTCCATAACAAAATTTTGTCAAATTGCTCGTTGATGGCAAATGCGATTCCGGCAACCATAATAGGCAAACCATACTGCATCATTCGTTTCCAAAGCTTGTAATCAAACTGCCATTTCAGCAAAAGGTAATTAGGGGAAAGTATCAGGAATGTAACTAAGCTCGCAACGATATTAGACGCAAAAATATAGCCTATTTGAAAATCTTCTACGTAAAAAGAACTTAAAAAACTGTCCGGATTTGATTGTGCAATTACCGGTAAATAGCTCAAAAAGAAAAGGTTTAGAACCAGATTGATTGCAACATTTCCAATTTTGATTATAGCATATTTTATGGGTTGCTGATTGACTCTTACTTTAGAAAACGGAACAATCACCAAGGCGTCAAGGACTAAAATCCAGATGGTGTACGTGATATATTGAGTATCAATTCCAGACCAAACAGCTAATTTATTTCGGAATAATAAGGCTATGAATAAAAACGAAATAGATGTCCAAAAAAGCGAAACGGATGTTGTTTCCACAACTGAATTCTTGTCTGTTTCCTTATTGTAAAACCTAAAGAAAGCTGTTTCCATCCCGTATGCAAGAATAACATTGAAGAAAATCATGCAGGCAAAAATGACAGAAACCTTACCATATTCGGCTTTAGGAAGCAGATCTGTATACAATGGAACCAGCATAAAACTGAACATTCTTGGTATGACCGTAGCCAATCCATAAATGGCAGTCTGTTTAAAAAGATTTTTATATAATCCCAAAATGATGTGTCTATTACTATTTATAAAAACAAAAATAACGAATTCTTTGGTTTAATCATCTGAAGTGAATATTTGTTTTGGAACAGAAATCCCAGCGACAGAAACAAACTCATTCCACCTTTGCTATTTGATTGGCGGATAAGTACCCATAGGTTTTTCTCTGGGATTTATTATTTTGAAAAAATAGGTTTTATCGTCTTTCTTGTATTCTAATACAGCTTCGTTAGGTTTCAAATCAAATTTAGTTTTTTGAATAACCGGTGCTTTGTTGCCATATTCTTTGGCAGGATCTCTGTGCAGAATCAAATCTTCCTTTTTATTTTCTCTGTAAAAATGGGCTACAAAAGTATTTTTGGCAGTTCCTTTTATAGCGGACTCCTGATTCTGAAAATAGATTTTCTCCAGTTTGATGTTTGCCGCAAGTGGTTTTTTGAATTCAATATAAAAATGAGTTCCGCTGCTTTCCTTACCGTCTTCCCATTTCTGATAAAAGACTGATTTTATTTCTTGAGGAAATTCCGTTTGAAGTTCTGGTTTCATGGCACAAAATGTCAGGCTAATTGCAATTATAAATAAGAAAACAACTGTTTTATATCCTTTCATACTTTTATTATTTAGCTTAATCCTTCTTCGTTTAAAATTTTAAGAAAATGAAATCCTTTTGGGACATATCCTTGGTTGTAATAAAAACGATGTGCGGTGAAATTTCCGGTAAAAGCATCCAAAACAATCATTGTACAACCGGTTTCTTTGGCCTTAACATCAATATAATCTGTCATCATTTTGCCCAAACCTTTGGAACGGTGATCCGGATGAACAATAAAATTATCAATCTCTATGTATTTTCCAGACCAAAGTTTTGTTCCAGACCAAAATCCAGTAACAGCGACACAAACTTCATTTTCAAAAACGGCTACTTGCTTGTAATTATGCGGAATCATTTCAACCAGATACGATTCGTATTTTTCTACCGTAAATGTGGGATATAAAAACCGCATTACTTCAATGTTGCCAAGCATTTCCTCTAATGTGGTCAGTTCTCTAATTTCTAATTTCATTCTTCCTAGTATTGTTTTAAACTATAAAATTAAGCAAAAAAAGAGCCACGCAATGCGTGGCTCTTTATATATTTGAATAAATTTTTATTATCCATTCAATGCTTCCGCTCCACCAACAATCTCTAAGATCTCATTAGTAATAGAAGCCTGACGTGCTTTGTTGTACGTTAATTTCAATTGATTTCTCAATTCCGTTGCATTATCAGTTGCTTTGTGCATCGCTGTCATACGCGCTCCGTGCTCGGAAGCAAATGAATCACGAATTCCTTTGTACAATTGTGTTTTTAATGATTTTGGAATCAAAGTCAACACGATTTCTTCTTTTGAAGGCTCAAAAATATAATCTCCTGTTGAAACTGGAACATCCGATTTTATTGGCGCTAATGGCAAAAATTGTTCGGTTTGAACGATTTGTGTCGCAGCATTTTTAAATTGGTTGTAAATCAACTCAATTTTGTCATATTCACCAGAAACGAATTTCTCAGTCAACATATCTGAAATCTTAGCTACATTATCAAAAGTCAAAGCATCAAAAATAGCGCTTTGATTGTCAACCACTGAAAGTGTTTTACTCAAAACATCGTTTCCTTTTTTACCGATGGCAAAAACATCCACTTGCTTGCCTGCGTAAAATTCAGCACGGTTTTTAGCTTCTTTAATTGCATTGGTATTAAAGGCACCTGCCAAACCTCTATTTGAAGTTACTACAACTAGTAATACTTTCTTGATATCACGTTGTGTTGTAAATTCTCCACCGGCATCACCTTCAAGTGTAGCAGAAAGATTTTGCAATAATTCCGTTAATTTTTCGGCATAAGGGCGCATTGCTGTGATTGCATCTTGTGCTTTCTTTAGCTTTGCTGCAGAAACCATTTTCATTGCCGATGTAATTTGCATCGTAGATGAAACGGAAGTAATTCTATTACGGATTTCCTTTAAATTTGCCATTCTTTATGTAAAAGTTATAAGTTAGGAGTTATGAGTTAGAAGATTTCCTAACTCATAACTTTTAACTCCTAATTTAGTTATATTTTGCTGATAATTCTTTTGCTACAGTTTCGATTACATCTGTAATTTCGTCTGTTAATTTTCCTGCTTTCAACGCATCAAGAGTAGCTCTGTGTTTGTTGTTCAAGAACTCCAAGAAATCTTTCTCAAATTCTCTTACTTTGTTCACAGGAACATTTCTCAATAAGTTTTTAGAACCAGCATAGATAATCGCAACTTGGTCTTCAACAGTATAAGGATCGTTCAAACCTTGTTTCAAGATTTCAACGTTTCTTTTTCCTTTTTCAATTACGTTTAAAGTAACGGCATCTAGATCAGAACCAAATTTAGCAAACGCTTCCAATTCACGGAATTGTGCTTGATCCAGTTTTAAAGTACCTGCTACTTTTTTCATTGATTTAATTTGCGCATTTCCTCCAACACGAGATACCGAAATACCTACGTTAATTGCCGGACGAACCCCAGAGTTAAACAAATCTCCATCCAAGAAAATTTGACCATCTGTAATCGAAATTACGTTTGTTGGGATATAAGCAGAAACGTCACCAGCTTGAGTTTCAATAATTGGTAAAGCAGTCAATGAACCACCACCTTTTACAATTGATTTCAATGAATCTGGTAAATCGTTCATGTTTTTAGCAATTCCATCATCTGCAATTACTTTACAAGCACGTTCTAATAATCTACTGTGAAGGTAGAAAACGTCTCCAGGATATGCCTCACGTCCCGGTGGTCTTCTTAATAAAAGAGAAACCTCACGGTATGCAACAGCTTGTTTAGATAAATCATCATAAACAATTAAAGCCGGACGACCTGAATCTCTAAAATATTCTCCAATTGCAGCACCTGCGAAAGGAGCATACACTTGCATCGGAGCTGGATCAGAAGCATTAGCAGCAACAATAATGGTATACGCCATTGCTCCTTTTTCTTCTAACATTTTAGCAATTCCTGCTACAGTTGACGCTTTTTGTCCAATTGCAACATATATACAGAATACTGGTTTCCCAGCATCGTAAAATTCTTTTTGATTTAAGATGGTATCGATACAAACAGTTGATTTACCTGTTTGACGGTCACCAATAACTAGCTCACGTTGTCCACGACCAACTGGAATCATAGCATCTACTGCTTTAATACCTGTTTGTAATGGCTCAGTAACTGGTTGACGGAAGATAACTCCAGGAGCTTTTCTTTCCAAAGGCATCTCGTATAAATCTCCACCGATTGGTCCTTTTCCATCAATTGGAAAACCAAGCGTGTTTACTACACGACCTACCATTTGTTCTCCTACTTTAAGAGAAGCAATACGTTGTGTTCTTTTTGCAGTTGAACCTTCTTTGATTCCTGTTGATGGTCCTAAAAGCACCACACCAACATTGTCTTCTTCAAGATTCAAAACAATCGCTTCTAAGCCATTGTCAAATTCTACTAATTCCCCGTATTGAACATTCGAAAGCCCGTAAACACGAGCAATACCATCTCCAACTTGAAGTACCGTTCCTACTTCTTCTAGTGTAGCACCAGATTCAAAACCTTCTACTTGCTTTCTTAATATTGCTGAAATTTCAGCAGGTTTGATTTCCGCCATCTTAATTTATAATTTAGACACTTAAATGTGCAATAAAACTAATTACTTAACTCTCTTTTTAATACTTGTAATCTGTTGGCTACTGAAGCATTGTATTGCTTGTCGCCTATTCTTAAGATAAATCCTCCAATAATTGAAGCATCTACTATATTTTCGATTGTGATTTTTTTATCCGAAAGGGTTGCAATTTTAGCCAAAACTTGTGCTTCTAATGCTACATCCATAGGAATAGCTGTAGTAACCTGAGCTACTTCAACACCATTCATAATATCAGATAATTTACTGTATTCTATTGCAATTGCTTCTAGAATTTCGAATCTTTTGTTTTCAAATAACAAATGAAACAACCCTTGAGTTACGCCATTGATACCTGCAAAAACTTCTAACAGTGCTTTTTCTTTCACTTCCACTTTCATGGTAGGATTTTGAATAAAAGTACTCAATTCCAAATTACCATTAATTGTCGAAGCAATAGATTTCATGTCGTTATTTACAACTTCGGCAACACCTTTTGAGTTTGCTAAGTCTAGAATTGCTTTTGCATAACGAATTGCTGCTCTTGTACTTGCCATAATTGTTAGTTTAACTTTACGTCACCTAACATTTTCTCAACTAATTTAGTTTGAGCTTCTTTGTTAGATAATTCGTCTTTCAATATTTTTTCTGCGATACTCAATGATAAAGTTGAAACCTGTAATTTCAATTCTGCCATTGCTGCATTTTTTTCACTTTCAATTGCTGCTTTCGCTTGTTCGATCATTTTCAGACCTTGAACTTGCGCTTCGTTTTTAGCATCAGCAACCATTTTTTCTTTCATTTCACGAGCATCTTTAAGCATATTGTCACGCTCTAATCTTGCTTCTTGTAAAATACGTTGGTTATCAGCTTGAAGATTTTGCATTTCTTTTCTAGCATTTTCAGCAGAAAGTAATGCATTTTTAATTCCTTCTTCTCTATCATTAACTGCATCAAGAATTGGTTTCCAAGCGAATTTTTTCAATAAAAAAATCAACCCAACAAATATTGCTATCTGCCAAATCAACAAACCAAACGAAAAATCATTTATTAACTTATCCATTATATCTAATTATAAATTTTAAAGTATGAATTGCTTTTAATCGCAATTTGTAATGTTTTAATTTTAAAAACAATAGTCACAACCAACCGTTGCAACTATTGCTTTTTTAGTTTTAATTAAGCGAATAAAGCCGCGAAACCAATACCTTCAATAAGTGCAGCTGCAATAAGCATAGCTGTTTGGATTTTTCCTGAAGCTTCTGGTTGACGAGCAATAGCGTCCATTGCTGAACCACCAATTCTACCAATACCTAAACCTGCTCCGATTACAATTAATCCTGCTCCTACAATTTCTGGAATTTGCATAATATATATATTAAAAATTAAACATTCTTATTAATAGTCTAAAGTTGTAAAGTCTAATGTCATAAAGTCAAGCTGACTTTAAACTTTCGACGTTTGACTTTCGACTTAATGGTGAGCTTCGTCGTGATGATGCTCTTCGTTTCCTGCTCCAAAATAAAGGGCAGATAACATGGTAAAAATATACGCTTGTAAAAAAGCCACTAATATCTCAAGGATAGAAAGTACAAAAGCTAATCCAAAAGATAGCGTGCTTCCAATCCAGCTTTTAAAGATAAACATTAAACCAATGATGCTCATCAAAACTACGTGACCCGCAACCATGTTAGCGTACAAACGTATCATTAATGAAAATGGTTTGATAATTGTTCCCAATAATTCAATTGGAGCCAAAATAAATTTCATTGGAGTTGGCACACCCGGCATCCAGAAAATGTGTCCCCAATAATTTTTATTAGCCGTAAAAGTTGTTATTAAATAGGTCAATATTGCCAAAGAAGCTGTAATGGTGAAATTCCCGGTTACATTGAATCCAAATGGCATTAATCCAAGAATATTTAAAAACAATATAAAGAAAAATATAGTCAATAAATAACTCATGTATTTTTTATAATGTTTTTCTCCAATATTTGGTATAGCAATTTCGTCTCTTACATAAAGAACAAGCGGTTCAAAGAAACGTCCCGCACCTGATGCAATACCATTATTTTTACTGTATGATTTAGCTAATCCTGTAAATAACAAAAACATCACAATAGCTATACCCAAAATCCCCACAACACTTTTAGTGATTGAAAAATCCAATGGCCTAACATTTGTAGGATGACCGTGCTCTTCTGTTAAAGCGCCATCCGCCTCCGTTTTATATATTTTTTCGTGGTGCAATACGTAGAAGTTTCCATTGTGTTCTGCAACTTCTCCACCGTGATGAAATTTTGAAGAAGAAAACACTTGTAAACCATTATCCCAAAGAATAATTGGCAATGAAAAACCATAATGTTCACCCGTTTCTTCATTTGCCGAAAAGGTAAAATCATGCGCATCTAAAAGGTGATGATTGATGAACTCTTTTATTTTAGATTTTACATCTGTTGGTTCAGCATGAGCTCCTTCGGCTGCCTCATGAGCAACTTCTGTTTTTACTTTCACAGTATCCTGTTCAGGATTTGCAAAACTCATTAAAGGAAGACAGGCTACTAAAGTCGCTACTATAAATCTAAGTGGTTTGTTTGAAATCACCATAACAGTTAATTATCTTAATTTATTACGTTTCTGAAATTTGGTGCAAATGTACATCTTTTATTAATATTCAAAAGAATATAAAAAATTATTTTTGATGGATTTGTTCCTTGAATAACATATTTATTGCTTTTCGTTTAATATACGTATTGTTAATACGGTTTCAATTGCTAAAAAGAGAATAAACATCATAAAAAAATTCTTTTTCTCTATTGCATTGTTTTGTGTTGTAGCCTGCAATATAGGCTTTAAAATCAGATAACAAACAATCATTTTAATACTGGTACTCAAAAGAAATGACATACCCACGTTATCAAAACTGCGTTCTTTGACTTTTAACAAAACCACAAATATCATGATAGACAAAACCAGAAACAATATATAAAGGGTTTCTATCGAATAATAAAAAGTCGCATCATTTATATCAAACACATAAAAAGCAACCCGATGAACAACATAAGCTAATCCCGCAAGTGCCAACAAAGGCAGAAGCGGTTTGTAATTTTTCAAATTCATTGTGTTTATTTTTTGCCGTAGCGGCACTAAGGTGCAAATTTATACCATTTTATCTTTGAAAACACCGTCTTTTTTTATGTCAAATCGAGCACAATATCATCAAGCTAAGCAATTTTAACCGTCACTTCGAGTGATTTTAAACATTAATGCGAAAGCTTTAATGTTTAAAATTGTATCGAGAAGCCTTCAAAACGTAAGGGTTCTCTATACTTCGTAGAAATTTTCTATCGCAAATTTCTGCTCTCCCGAAGCGTCGGGACGAATTGACGAATCCTTAACCTTAAAGACATTGAAATCGAGCGTAGTCAAGATTATTCTGGTATTTCTATTGAAAAATTACTGCGTTTTATTGATTTCGTTCACCTGTCGTATCACATTATACAAAGCCAGTGCAACGCCAACCATTACTGAAATCTTGCTGTAATATACTTTTGGATGGGGATGATTCTCGTCTAACCAGTCTCCGAAATAGGAAAATAGAAAGATGATGGCTCCCATTTGAATCGGAATGTTAATCAGCGCAAGCCATTTATTCGCTCTTTTTTTGTTGGGATTGTTGTCCATCGTTCTGGATTAGATTTTTTATATTCGTCTTCATTGTACAAGAAGCGCTAAAATCAGCACCGGGTTCTACTGATAGTTTTCCCGTGGTAACTTCTCCATGAATACTGGCTTTTGATTTTACATTCAGCACTTCGGTTACTTGAATTTTTCCGTCAAATTTCCCTTCAATATCCGCATTTTTACACACAATATCTCCGGTAACGCTTCCGGCAGGGCCAATGACAATTTTCCCGCCAGACTGAAAATTCCCTATCAAGTTTCCGTCTAATCTAAAATCAGCATGCGAAATAATATCCCCTTTTATAGTAGTTCCTTCAACAATTCTATTGGTTTTACCCAAAAGATCGGTGTATGATTTTTGCTTTTTATCAAACATATTTATGGAATTTTTGGCGCTAAATAAGTGTCCATATTTTTCTTGATTTGAATCACTTTGTAGTTCTCACCCGAAACCACAATAGCAGGATCGACCAATTTATATTTCACATTTTCTTTCAATACAAAAACAATATCCTTAGCGTAAACTTCTGATTTTATTCCGTGAATCGTGATGAAATTTTCTTTTTCAGTATAAACATCATAGGAATAATATAGTTTCTGAAGGTTTTCTGCAGCAATAAACATTTTGATTTTTTCCTCTATTGCTTTTGTATTTTTATCCTCTCGTGAACCTACACGATATAGAATTTTCCAATTATTTGATTCTGTTGTATTCAACTCCATTTTCTCTAAAAACGGGATTTGACTCGTCAGGATTTCTTGCGCATTTTTTCCTTCTTCGCTGTTCGGATAATTATCAGCCACTCCTTGCAAAGCATTTTTGTAAGCCATTACTCCTTTTAATTTTCCAATGGCGTTTGCTTTAAGCAGTTCGAATTTTGATACAATTTCATCTCCCGAAAACTGATTAATCAAAGCGTCTGAGTTCTCTAAAACCGCAACAAATTGTTCTTGTTGGTATAATTTATACCATTTATTATAGGCTCTTTCAGGCGTTTCATTTATTGAAGCCACAGTTAAGCTTGTGTTGTTTACAATTTGCGCATAACGAGAATCCGGATATTGAGCCGATATTCTTTTTTTCATCGCTTCTGCTTTACTTACATCGGTGATTTGATATAATTTATACAAATTATACATCGATGGAAGAATCAGTTTTTCCTCTGGATTATTGTTTAATAATTGTTCCAGTTTAGCGATGGCTAAATTATTTTCTTTGAATTTTTCCTTATAAATAATCCCCAATTGGTAATAGGCAAAATTACGTTCTTTACCAATGCTGTCTATTTCCGTTTGTATTGTTGGAAGTTGTTTCAAATAAAAATCCGTGGTGTATTGCTGCTCCACAATTTTCTCCGCTGTTGATTCCTTCTCAAGAGTTTCTTTATCATCGTTCAGCGGATCTGCCGAAGTTGGATCTCCAGTACTGGATGATATTCTCCAATTGCCAGTCGGGGTTCTGTCACCCCACGTTTTTTTGAATTCTATTTTTCCAAAAGCTACGGTCGTAGGATTATAAAAATAGAAAATACTCCCTGCTTGTTGTGAGGAAATAGTAGTAATAGCCGGCGGCATCAATGCTGATTTTTTTGCCGGTTTTCCCGGTTCCTGATTAGAAGCCGGATCAATAGAACTGGTTGTACTATTTCTTTCTATATTTTCTTGTTTTTCTTTTCGCTTTTCTTCTAAAACTCTCTTGATTTCATCCTCTTCTTTTAATTTGACGATGTATTTTTCAAAATAGGCGATTTTATCGCTCTCATTCAATGAAACAACATTTAAAATACTGTCATTTCTTTTGGCAAGAGCCTCATACAAAATCACTTCATCCAGATTATTTCTAATTTTTTGAATTTTATTATGCTCTCTCGTTTTGTCATGGAGTTTTACCAATGTACTGTCATAATATTTTGCAGCAGCAGGATATTCAGCATTTCTAAAATACATATTTCCTAAATTTCGGTAATTTGAGGCTACTAAATAGGAATCTTTTGAATCAGTTCTTAAGGATAAGTTGTAAAAATCTAACGCTTTCTTCTGATCGTTTTTCTGATCATAAAACACCGCCATATGATGAAAAATTAAATCTTTATACGGTCGATTTTCTCTGTCTTTTGCCAGTTTATCAAATGTTTTTGTAAAGGAATTGAAATCACCGTTTTGATAATCAAATAATTCCGCTTTTTTAGCATGCGCCTGAATGACAAATTTTCTATCTGCTTTTCGGTTCATGTCAATCACTGATTGATACGAACTAACGGCGCTGTCCTTGTATCCTAATTGTTGATACAATTGTCCCAAAACAAAACGATATCGTGCTCTTTCCTGATTTACTTTGGTGAATGCTATGGCTAATTTTAGTTTAGCAACTGCGCTGTCTTTTTCTTCTAAATTTAAAAAAGACTCAGATAAAAGGGCATTTGCATCAGCAAAAACTTGTTTTTTTACTTCGTGGTCTTCTAATAATTTACTTATGTTTTTTATTACCAAAGCATCGTTTCCTAACCGCATATTGGTTTTTTCACGCCAAATTTTAGCCTCATAAATCTTGCTGCTGTTGGGATATTTGTATAAAATATAATTGAATGCGTCGAGTGCCGGAACAAATCGTTGGTCGTAATAACGGGATTTACCAAGCATAAGATAGGCTTCGTCAATTTGAGTGTTTTTTTCTCTTCCGCCAATGTTCATGGAATGTTTTTGAATGGCTTTGGTCGCTTTGGCTTCTGCCAATTCAAAATTTGTGTTTTTCGGTGTTGTGGTGGAAGCGAGGTCTTCTACAATTTGCATTTTTTCTATTGGCAGACGTTTCCAGAAATCATCATCACTGTTGGATTTTACTTCCTTTACTCCTTTGTCCAAACCTACTTGACCGTTGTATAAAATATTATACTTTGTACTTAAGGCATGGGAATTTCTGGCCATAAAAGTATCTCTCTTAGTAGAACAGGCTACTAAAAAACCGAAAAATAAGAAGAAAAATAACTGTTTGAATCTACTGACTTTCAATGGAAAACGTTTTTATCAATTAACTTTTAAATATGCTTTTTAGTATACTTACTGGTAAAAATACGTTTCTTTTTGCTATCGTGAAAATTATCTGGATTTATTTGAGTCCTGATTGTTTGCGTGAGGGTTGTAGCGGAAATCCTTTTTTATTCTTTTTCAAGAATAAAAAAGATTGAGAGTGAAAGCCCGACCCGGATTTTTTTCCGGGTCACGCCCAAATTAAGCTCTTACGGGCTTGAATGCTATACCTTTTGATTTGACAGCTTAAAAATAAACCGCTAATTCGCTAATTAAACACTCAAATTAATAAATGCAATTGGCGAATTAGCGGTAAACTGTTTTTTCTATAGCTGTTTTGTTGAATTTTAAACCGCAAAAAATGCTTCTAATTCCTTTAATGTTTCCTCAGAAGTTTGAATGTCTTTGACCACTTCGCCTTTGTGTAAAGTGACGATTCTGTCACTTACCTCAACGGTGTGCAACAAATCATGGCTGGAAACCAGCACCGTAACATCCGGATTATCGGCTAAATCCTTGATGATTTTTTTTAATCTAAATTGTGTCGTTGGATCTAAATTGGCAAACGGTTCGTCCAGAATAATCACTTCCGGATTCCCGATTAATGTGGCGATGATGCCCACCTTTTTCTGATTCCCTTTGGATAAATCGCGTAAATATTTCTTGTTTTTAAGGATTTCTCCGTTGAAGAATTCTTCGTGTGTTGCCAATAAAGCATCGACATCGGCTTTATTTTGTCCGCGCAAATCGCCTATAAAATAAAAATATTCCTCGGGAGTTAAGTAGCCAATCAGGAAGCTTTCATCGAGAAAAGAAGCGGTGAATGGTTTCCAGTTTTCGCTGGTGTTTACTTGTACCTCATTGTTGACAATATTCCCTGTTGAAGGCTGGATTAAATCCAATAAAAGGCTGAAAAAAGTGGTTTTTCCGGCACCGTTATTGCCCACTAATCCAAAGCTTTCGCCTTTTTTTATTTCTAAATTGTCAATTTTTAATACGGTTGTTCCGTTGTATGTTTTTGAAAGGTTGTTTACTTGTATCATTTTTTTTTAAGTTTAATCGTTTAACTGGTTATTTGGTTAATCTGATTTCTAATTATCCTTTTTGTTTGTAGGCCGCAATTGTGGCATATTTTTCGGATTTGTAAATTTTTTCAATCAAAGAAAAAACCTTGTCTTTCAAAGCAAATCCAATTACTCCTGCCGAAGCCACTAAGGCTAATCCCACATTTGCATTGGCCAAAGTCGAACCTAACCAATACAGTAAAACCGGCAAAGCCAACTGTGGAATAGAAATCAACATGGTTTTTATATTGAATGCTTTTTTGTCCCCAAAAGCACCTTTACCGGAACTCAAATCGATTGGCGTTTTGGTATAGGCGCCGCCCAGCAAAACCAAATGGGAATTGACTCCAATGTTATAAATTGCACCAACCACTATTGTCAAATATACCTGCCATCCAAAATACAGATAGAAAGAAGCAATTGTTGTGGTAACTATTGTAGCGATTACCATCAACCACCATTTAGAACTCAAATAGCCTTTGTAAGGAATATTTTGTGTCATCATTAACTGGTAATAGGCGCTGTCCCAGCTGGGTACAAATTGTCCGAAAGTGATGAGGAATCCACCGGAAACGAAAATTCCGGCAAAAATGTGCATCATAGGATTATTGTAGGCCTCAATTCCATTGGTAAAGAAAAGAAAGCCATAAAAAAGAAACATCACGCTCAATCCTACGGTGGTTTTAGATCGTTTGTTTCTTTTGATTAATTTAATGTCATTTTTCAAGAACGTTCCGATGGTTCCAAATTGATTCAACCAAGTCAACTCCTCGGTTTTGGCAATATCGTGTTTGTTCGACAATCCCGCATCGAGGTATAAATTGCTTTTGAAATATTGGAAAGTAACATAATATATGGCGATTAAAGCCAATACTGGAATACTAAACGCCCAATAGGTATTGAAAATAGCATTAAAAAACGGAGCAGTATAATCCGTGATGTTAAACAGTCCGTAATACTGTAAACCTCCTAAAACGGTTGCTATTGCTAAGAAAATTGCAAATAAATTATCTTTGTTACTCAATACAATATTTATAAAATTATTGATGTACAGCAGTGAAAACAGCGCGGTATACCAAAGCACCACTGACACTACATCATAACCTTCAATTATTAAAACAACACTAAATGGAATCAGGAAAAAAGCATGCACCAAATTAAAGAAGGACAAAACGGTTTTTCCTAAAGAGAAATGAACAATAGTGGATTTTTTTATAGGGAAAATCAACATCGGACGAATATTCATCACGGGTATTTTTTGCAACATAAATCGGATGATTAAATCCATCAACACATAGTAAATCATGAATTTGTTTACCGTTACGATCGGGTCTAAATTCATTTTTTTAATAATATAAAAAGCCCCGATTCCTAATGCTAAGAAAATTAAAATGAAATAAATGGCGACGAGACCCATCAGGATTTTCAAAGCCAAATTAGTAGCGAAGGAAGCCGATCTGATAAATGCTTTCCATTCGAGATAAAGAAATTTTTGAATCATAGTTTGGTTATTTTGGTTTTATAGTATGTAAGTCAAAGTAAGAAAACGTTACAAATTTTCTAATTTATATTCTGGGTAGGTTTGTTTTAAATAGGCTTCTGCTTTGGAAGGGATGATTTTGAATAAAATATAATTTAAAATCCCAAAAAGCACTACCATCAAACTTACGGAGAAAAGCCAGTAATCATTTAACAAATACCTTTCTGCACGACTGCTTACTTGCGTAAAAATATAAAACGGAAAAGTCAGAGCTCCCGAAAAACTGCCATATTGGTTAATGATTTCTTCAAATAACCATTTCTTTTGATTGGTCTCTTTTTGTATCTTTTTGATTTTCTTATTCTTATAAAATTCATGAAAAATAAATCCAAAATAAATAATACAAATGGCAATAAAAATATAGTCGTTGTAAATGCTTGTTTTAAGGATCTTAAAAAGTAAAAAGATCATTACTATTGTTAATAGAATTCTTGGTGCTTTAAAAAATGTTTTAAAATGTTGAAACACCAAACGATTGTATTTTTTACGAAGAACAGCTTGACGATTTTCAACCACGTCCATAAACCCAAAAACGCCAAACTTCCTGAATTCCTTATTCAGGACTTCGTCAAAAGTAAGCTTGGGGTTTTGTTTCCATTCGGTTTCAATGGCGTTCGCCAAATGATCGACTAATTCCGTTTGTAAATCGTAATATTCTACATAATGCTGGCGGGTAAAAAAGTAAAGTTGGTCTATTTGTTTGGTGGTTAGTTTCATAAGAAATATATGTTAAACTAATTTGTGTTTTTTGACTATTTCAAAGTGCTCCAAAGTCATTTTAATTTGATAAAAGGAATAGAAAAACTCAAGACCAAATAAAAAACAGATTATAAAATTATCCCCCAAGGAATGATTAACATTAAAACTATATAATGGATCACCATTAATATTACACTGATAAAAGAAAACAAAAGTAATCCACCCTCTAAATAAAAACAATCTTCCATAAGTTGTTTTAACTTTTGATTTCCATATTAAAAACAAACTAACAATTGTGGCTAGAACCATTAAGAAAAACACGCCTGTTAACCCCAAATTAAGAGTATAAAAAAACTTTTCCTGTTGAATATCGGAAATAATTGTGGCTAATAAAATCCCAAAAACAAGAGCTAAAATTAATACAATCACAGCTTGTCTTTTAGAATAAGAAACCAATTTATCTACAACAACTTTTGGAGCTTGAAATAACATTCCTAACCAAAAACTACTAGATGTTGTCTCCAATAAT
This sequence comes from Flavobacterium glycogeni, assembly GCF_048286775.1. Classification (NCBI taxonomy): domain Bacteria; kingdom Pseudomonadati; phylum Bacteroidota; class Flavobacteriia; order Flavobacteriales; family Flavobacteriaceae; genus Flavobacterium; species Flavobacterium glycogeni. Next base: position 35,295 of record NZ_JBLVPV010000005.1, on the reverse strand, counting down.
CCGTCCCATTTATTAAAAACAGTTTGAAATGCTTTTTCAAAGTTTGACTTATTATTTTCTAATTGATTTTCAATATCCGAAGCGATATGATCAATCAATTCCAGCTTTACATCTTCATAAAAAACTCCTTTATCTAATAAAGTTCTTTCAATTATTTGGATTTCTTCTCTACTTAATTTCATATTAAAATTCTAATTTAGGATTTACCAAGCTCTGCATGTTTCGGATAAAATCTTCCAGTTCCGAAAGTCGGTTTACGGTTTCTTTCTGGCCGCTTTCCGTGAGTTTGTAATATTTACGCATTCTATTATCCACTTTTTCAATTTCCACATCGAGCAAGCCTTCGGCTTCCAGTTTGTGCAAGGCCGGATACAAAGCACCTTCGGTAATGTTCAATTCGCCTTGGGTAATCGCTTTTACTTTCTGGGTGATTTCATAGCCATACATCTTGCCGTTTTCTTCGAGTAATTTCATGATAATCGTATTCAGACTTCCTTTGTATAATTGTGAGTTTTTCATGGTTCAGTCGGTGCAAGTTTGGTGGTATTTCTTATTTCAAAAATCAAATATACATAAGATTCTTATACATAACAGTTTTAGGCATATAAATTTTCAATACTTTTGATTTTTAGAAACCTAATGTGTTTCCTATCTTTGTAAAAAAATAATCACATGCCATCTTTTTTAAAACTAATAATAAAAGAAGTAAAACGCGAAACCAAAGACGCTGTTTCCATACTTTTTAACGTACCTGAGGAATTAAAAGCGAATTATACTTTTGTCGCGGGTCAATATATCAATTTAAGATTAACCCTGGACGGTGCCGAGATTCGTCGTGCGTATTCTATTTGCTCTGCTCCTGAGAGCGGTGAATTGCGCATTGCGGTGAAAGCAGTGAAAAACGGTGCTTTCTCTCAATTTTCCAACACAAAACTTAAAGCTGGTGATGTTCTTGAAGTAGGAAAACCGGAAGGAAAATTTATTTTTGAACCACAAGTTGGCCGACAAAAAAATTATGCGGCTTTCGTTGCCGGAAGCGGAATCACACCCGTACTTTCTATCTTAAAATCGGTGCTGAAAAATGAACCTAAAAGTTCTTTTGTATTGGTTTATGGTAACAAATCTCCAGAAGAAACCATCTTTCATCAAGAATTACACGATTTGCAATTGCAATATGTGGGTCGTCTTTTTGTACATTATGTTTTCAGTCAAGCCAAAGCAGAAAATGCTTTGTTTGGACGAATTGAAAAATCAACGGTGAATTTTGTTTTAAATAACAAACACAAGGAATTAGAGTTTGATAAGTTCTATTTATGCGGTCCGGAAGAAATGATTAATGTCGTTTCTGGAGTTTTGAAGGAGCATAATATTAAAGAATCGGCAATAAAATTTGAATTATTTTCTTCTTCTACGAAAGAAAATAAAATAGAAAAATCATTGGAAGGTCATTCTAAAATCACCGTTATGGTGGATGACGAAGAAACGACTTTCGAAATGTCACAAAAACAAACCGTTCTTGATGCCGCTTTAAAACAAGGTATTGATGCTCCGTATTCGTGCCAAGGTGGGATATGTAGCAGCTGTCTGGCTCGCGTTACATCCGGAACTGCCGAAATGACGAAAAACTCCATTCTTACCGATAAAGAAATCGCCGATGGTTTGATCTTAACCTGTCAAGCGCATCCTACCTCAGAAAGCATTTATGTAGATTATGATGATGTTTAGAAAATACAAAATGAATTATAACGAAAACTTCTCTGAAAAGGGAAGTTTTTTTATTTTAGGAAAGTTCTTATTTTTCTTATATTAGCAGAATACTATTACAATCATAATCCACACTATTTAGGATAAGTTTGTATGATAGAGTCACACATATCTACCAAAAAATGGGTGGCTTTGTGTGATTTTGTGACACATATATACAAGTTACTACAATATTAAAAAAAATGACTCTAGAAGACAATATAAATAGTCAAAACATAGAACTTTGGAATGAACTGAATTCTAAATTTGATTTCAAACTTATTTACTCAAAGGATGAAATATCTTGGCGAGTAAATACAGAAAGAGATCCGATTGAAATTTATACTTCAAGCAAAACTCCAAATATTCCTTCATTTACACATGAGCTTCTTCATGTTTATATTGAATCTAATGGAATGTCTTCAGACAGAGATATTTTAAATAGTATGTATGGCACAGATTCTTTTCAAATATTAACTAATAATGCTTTATTTGCAAGAATTCATAATTACTGTTCTCATACAAAAATGTTTCCTTATTTTATAAAAATGGGGTTTAAAGAACGTGATTTTATAGCAGATAGAATTAAATTGAGTTTTATGAGTTATTACATTCTCAAAATAATGTTGAAATCAAAAAAATCAAAAGAAACTGTTATTACAGATTTTATAGGACATACGATGGCATTATTTAATGACAATGAAACTGCCAACAAGAAAGTAACAACTAGAAGTTTAAATAAACTTAAAAAGTTAAACCCTACATTATTTAAAATTATAGAAGATTTTAATATTGAATGGAGGAATTCGGAAAACCTTAATTTATCATACTACTTCGAAATATTTGATAATAATTTAAATGATTGGCTAGTTGAAAATAAAATACTGTAGGTAACAGCTACAACGGATTTGGGCAATAGGCTTAATGGCAAGTTGATTTTGTATTATTTTATCATATGTACTTAATTTTTAGCACATTAGACAAAAAAGGTTACTAATAAAAACATCTACATTATGAAACCAAAAATTTCAATCTTATTTATTATAATATTTATCGGATTAATGACAAGTTGCAGCAAAACGGATGAAGATTTGAATCCGCTTAATTTAACGGCAATTGGACAGAACAATCTTTTTGGAAATGGACGAGAGAATATTGTTCAGCAGAATTTCACAATTTCTGACTCAAACTCTTGGAATGAATTATTGACTAAAATGAATTCCGTGAATAATAACAGTGACGGATTTACAGAAACGAATATTGATTTTGCGAATTTTATGGTTATTGCGGTTTTTGATAAAGTATATGGAAATGGTGGACATTCAATAGATATCATCAAAATTACAGAAACAGAGAATAAAATTATCGTAACAATTGACAATGTTTTAAAAGGAGATGCAACCGCTGTAATGACACAGCCATATCATATTGTTAAAATCCGGAAAACTAATAAATTGATACTATTTGAATAAAATAACGTACTAACACCCTATCTAGCGCTCGTTTGTCCACGTTCTCTGGTGCTCGTCTGCGACGAGTACCTATTTAAATGAAAAAATAAATTGTAGCGTTTGCAACGCGGATAGCTAGAATTTGGCTGCTTCAATACTTTACAGAATAGATTATATTAGCCGCGTTGCAAACGCTTTATTTAGTTCACATAAGTAAGTAGATACTCGTTGCAAACGAGCACCAGAGGATGTATTAAACACAAACCACAACCAAAAAAATTCTATTTTTGTGTTTAAAAAATTGGGAATTAAGGAATGTTCACTGATTTAAAATCAGCTTATCAAATTTCAAACTAAACTGCGACTGTAAACTATTTTTACATGAAATCCATTCGAGAAATATTCAAGAACAACCCTTCCCTTCTTGACGAACCAGAAGTTGCGCAACTTTTGGATTATTGCGAGCAATTGCAGGATGAAATCGTAGAGTTCAAATTTCAGAAAACAAACAATAAAGAACTAGCAATGCTCGATATGCTCAAAGAAGTTATCAAAGGCTGTAACGCCATCGAAAAAGAACAAATGGAACACGAGCGTTTTGGTTTTGAAGCTCCAGCTTATCAAGAAACCATTTCGAACTTAAAGAGTTATATTTTGAAGCGTTGCCAAGACGAAAAAATTTATTTGTGATTTATTTTTTATACGAATTCATTTGTCATTAAAGAACTATAAAAAAGCATTCCACAAAAAAAGATTTTTTTGTCTTTTGTTTTCTTCTTTATCCTCGCCATAGGTGAACCAATCCTTAGTTTTTTCTCCTATCAACGACTTCAGCCCCACTAAGTCATAGGTTTTTTTGGCTGTGATGGGTTGTATGTCGGATGCGTTACTGATTTTTAAATCTATTTTGGTAGCTATAAATGAAGTGTATAATCTTGGTATTGAAAGTCCTAAAATCATACCCGGCAAACCATTTATTGAACATGGACCGCCAGAAATGGTAATATCGTCTGTGTAAAAAGCAAATACATATACATCATCCATTATTTTGCCGACAGCTTTTCGGCAATTATAACCGGCTATTTCTCTATGTTCATTTGTGATTTTCCATTGTATATTTGGTATGCTGTCTGCTATTACAAAATTAGTTCCTACTATTTGCTTTTGCATATTCATTTTTCCTGTTGTAAAATCAAAATACCAAGTGTTTTCTTCATCCGCATCTTTTTCGTGTTTTGGTATTCTTGTTTTTGGGCTCCATCTATCAAATTTATATAGGCTTTTGTTGTCGGCAAAAGTATAGGTGAAATAGGATATTTTTAGGTCAGACAGGTTGTCTTTCATCATCTCATCCCAACTGTCATTGCTCATCGTTTTTTTGAGATTGGTATTCACTTCATACTCAATTACAGCTTTATCTATAAATTGTTGTGCTTTTGATGTAGTTGTAAAAATTAGTGCTGCAATAAAAAAAAGTATTGATTTCATATGTTGATATTTATTGTTTTTTATCGGTCATATGTAATTAATGACCGTTAATATTGTTTTTTTTTTGTCATTGAACTTCGTTTCGCATATCATCATTGGTGTTCGCGACCCAATTACAGTCATGCTCATTTCATATATAGATAACTTAGATAATTAGATTTTTTGAATGCTCATTATTGTAATTCCTTGAACTTCGTTCAGAACAGTTGCTAATTTATTTTTTGGCTGTTTCTCCTTTGTTTTTAAAATTCCAGGAAAAGCCTATCATAGCATATCTTTTGAGCCTATCGTTTCGTTCCTCGCCTATTACGTTTTCATAAACATATCTATTGATGCCTATATTTTGATTCAAAATATCTCGTACTAGGATATAAGCCGTAAACTCATCGTTTTTGAAGGTACGTTGCAGCCTTGCATTCCACAATTGATTGGTAAGATTGGTTTGAAAATCGGTCGTTTTTTGACGAGAATTTAAATTGTAGTCTGTAGACAGTTTCCATTTTTCTTTGAAATAAACCCCTATATCCAAGTCCAAATTATTAGTGTTAAATGATTTTATTTCATCGTTTTGAGAAGTACTGTTTCTGTTATTTGAAAATCTATTACTTAAACTAAATTCGTATTTCTTTTCTTTTGATTTATTTAAATAAATTGAAAATCCTGAATTCAACGTATTGGAGTTGTTGGTTTTGTTATTAATACTAAGTACTGATTTGTTATAGTTAACAGATGGATTAAGATTAACGTGTAAATCTATTTTTTTTATCTTAAATCCATATCCAAAATAAAAATTTCCAGAAAAATTACCGTTTGTGTTTATGGGTGTGCTAATTGTTTTAGCGCTTTTTGGATCTATATCTTTATTGTAAGAAATTAAATTGGCAGTCGTTCTAAAAGAAATATTTTGGTAAAAATGCGATTCTGTCAAAATACTATAACTATTGTGTGATAGGCTTATACTATTGGTAAAGGATTGCTTTAAATCTGGATTACCTACAGTTTGATTAAAGAAATCTTGATTGTTTCTCAAAGGCTGTAATTGATCGATAGTAGGCTGTTTGGTTGCGCCTTGATAATTGAAACGCAAGTTACTGTTGCTTTTGTACTTGTAAGAGAGATTTGCATTTGGAAAAAAGTTAGTATAGCTGCGCTTGTATTCTTTGTTTAAAGTTTGATCTTGCAAATCAAACGAAGTAAAACCAAAACCACTTCCAAAGCTATAATTTATTTTTTTGGCATTGTAACTCAATTTTATATTGGGCTTATTTGTTGTTATGGTCTGTTTGAACTGGTTTGATAAAGAATCTACAACCAAATCATACTTGCCTGTAACATCTGAATAATCATAGGTTAAATAGTTGCTTTCACCAGTGTTATGAGTAACTTGATAGCCAAATTGCAATGCAAATTTCTTACCAATAGGCTCTGTATAGGTAACGTTTAAAGCAAGATTTTGATTTGTTTTTTCTCCTATTTTGTTTTGATCTACATCAACCCTGGAGGAAAAATCGCCTCCTTCATAACTTTCGTTGGAAGACTTTAAGAAATTATTTGCATCCGTATTCAACGTGTTCCAACTACCGTTTACAGAAAATGTACGACGGGCTTTGGCGAATTTATGTTTATACAAAATACTTGCAAACAAAGATTCCTTATCTGATTTTGTAGTAAATGTTTTTTCCTGTTTGTTTTTTAATAATCCATCCTCTCCCGTAGTATTTCCGTTTATAAATTCATCGCTTTCTGTATTATAAAAATTGGTTTTGGCGGTAAATTTTATCGAGTTTACAGAATCTAATTTTACGTCGTAAGTAGCATTTAGTTTAAAATTACTTCTGTTTACATTGCTTACCTTCGATGTGTTTTCGTTTAATTGGGTTTCTCCTACTTGTGTTTGGGTAATCCTGCTATTATTGTTGGTGTAAATTTGCTTATTGTATTTTGGCGATAAATTCAATGTTTGTTTATCATTCCACTTGTTGCTGTATTGCAATCCTGCGTTGGTGTTTTTGATAAACCCATTTTGAGTGTCAACATAAGGTTCTTCATCAGTATTGCCACCTGTCCATTCATAACTTACATTTCCATCGTCATCCATGTTCATGCTTATATCATCTCGTCCTCCAAATTTTTCGCTGTCTTGCCAGTCAAGTCCGTCTTGACCCGTATTCCCATTTAATAAAAAAGCGGACAGTTTTCTTTTGCCTTTAAAAGAGCTAAACATAAGATTGCTATTGTATCTGGAATCCATAGTTGTTAATGGTCCGTTTGCAGCATCTATTTTACCAAAATAACCTTTCTTTTTATCCTCCTTTAATTTCAGGTTAATTGTTTTTTTTGTCTCGCCATCATCAATTCCTGTAAACTCGGCTTGATCACTTTTCTTATTAAAAACTTGTACTTCCTTTACCGCATCTGCCCGTAAGTTTTTTACCGCCATACCAGGGTCATCGCCAAAAAATTCTTCGCCATCTACTAATACTTTTTCTACTGTTTCACCCATGGCTTTTATAACACCATTTTTATCTACTTGTATCCCTGGCAGTTTTTTTAGTAATTCTTCTACGTTTGCATTGGCACCTACTTTAAAATCACTTGCCCTGTAACTGGTAGTATCTCCTTTAATTTTAATAGAACCTGTCTTTATAATTACTTCTCTAAGCGCATTAATTTTGCTTATCAAAGCAATTGTCCCCATTTTTTTTTCGCCTTCTTCAACAGTTATGGCATCTACATAATCGGCATATTGGCTATGAGCCGTCATCAATATATAGTTTCCTGCTTTTACATTTTTGAGATTAAAGTTCCCCTCTTTATCCGATCGGGTAAACTTGTATAAAATAGAGTCTTTGGGGGTTAATAAAGCAACAACCGAATTGTAAATGGGGTTTTTTTCGCTACCTTCCTTTAAAACACCCGAAAGGTTTGTTTTTTGAGAAAACGCTGAAAAAGAGAATAAGAACAAAATTGCAATTGTTACAGTAATTTTTGGCATAAATAGTTTCTATTTTTATTGTATTAGCATTTCAAGATTTCTAAAAGCAACTTGATTAAAAAAGCTCCTCTTTCTCCTAATTGAACTTTGAGTTGTAAGACCTAACTCACAGCCAGCTAAACTAGTATTTTTAACACTAATAATTTAAAACCTATTTGTTAAATAATTTATAAAATTATTCCTTCAAGAAATAGCTAAAAAAAACAATAAACCTAACTATGAATTTGATTTAATTCACTTGTTTACACTAATGTAAAACTTTTACAATAGAATCAACAGTAATCGTTCGCATGGCGTCTTCATAGCCATCCACTTTTTTATTTCCATACACCGAGGTCGGTAATTTTGGAAACTGATTTCTGTCCGAAACCAAGGCATTTTCCAATGACTGATTAAAGGGCGAAAATCCGGCATACGGATGCGTCGCGCCCCAAAGCGTAATCACTTTTACGCCAAGCATGGCTGCAATATGCGCATTCCCGGAATCCATCGAAAGCATCACATCCAGATTACTAATGAGCTGTAATTCCTGTTGAAATTTGAGTTGCCCTGCCATAGTAATGACATTTTCTTTGTTGGAAGCAAGCGAATCCAACAGTTCAATTTCTTTTTTTCCGCCACCAAAAAGTAAAATGGTATTGGCTGCATCCAAAGCTAATTTGTCTATCACTTCCTGCATTAAATCCAACGGATACACTTTAGAATCATATTGTGCAAAAGGAGCTATTCCTATTAGTTTTTGATTTTTATCTCCAATTATTGCTAGAATTTCTGGGCTCAAAACTGCTTTTTCAGGAAAAACCGTCCCGACGCTTCGGGAGGACAAATCAACTGTAAAACCGAGTTGTTCAAACACTTTCACATGTCTTTCAAACATCGTTGGCAATTGCTTAAACACTTTATTTTCGGGTTGGGTCAACGATTTTTTCTCCGCTCTTCCTTTATCAACCGATGCTGTTTTTTTTCCGCTTAAAGCAAAAAGGTTTCGGACGATTTTAGAACGCAAAACGTTGTGTAAATCGGCAAAAGCATCGATTTCTAAACGTTTTAAATCTTGGAACAAACGCAACAATCCTAAAAACCCTTTGTGTTTTTCTTTTTCATCGAAAGCAAAAAAAGCAACATTGGGAATCCCTTCAAAAAAAGGTTTGAAAAAAGGTCGGGAAATGACCGTAATTTTAACTTCGGGATGCTGCTTTACAAAAGCGCGTAAAACAGGAACCGTCATGGCGACATCTCCCATTGCGGAAAGTCTCATGACGGCTATATGTTTGATAGTATTTGACAATGCTGAGTTTGCCAAAAATTACTTCTTATTTTGATACAAAACAGGATTCAAATCATCATCGTTGTACATTTTCATTTGCTTGTACACTTTCATAAATTTATCCCCATTCTCGATGTCTGTCAATAAATCATCGATGGCCAAAGACAAGTCCGTTCTTTGTTCCAATAAAATATTCAATTTAGCTTGACATTTATCTCTATGATCTTGTGAAGCTTCGGCACGAGTAGCTTCTTCTCTCATGTGGTAAATTTTCAAAGCCAAAATAGACAATCTGTCAAAAGCCCAAGCCGGACTTTCTGAGTTGATTTTCGCTTCGTCTTTTACCTTTACATGACTGTATTTTTGAAGAAAATAACTATCAATATATTCCACCATATCGGTGCGTTCTTGATTAGAAGCATCGATTCTTCTTTTCAAAGTCAAAGCGGCAACAGGATCAATATTTGGATCACGAATAATATCCTCAAAGTGCCATTGCACGGTATCAATCCAGTTTTTATGATACAATAAATGTTCAAATTTATCTTTTGGGAAAGGATTATTAATCGGTTGGTCAACATTATCAAACTGATGATAATCTTTAATGCTTTGTTCGAATACGGAGTACGCTAATTTTGAAAACATATCTTTATATTTTAAAGGACAAAGATACTTTTTTATACTTTTATAGATTATAAAAATATTTATAAGTTTAATAGCAAAAATAAAAACATGCAAATTCATTATTTATCAGAAGACAATAGCATCCTAAATCATTTTTTAGGACAAATACGGAATGTAAATGTTCACAATGACAGCATGCGTTTCCGAAGAAATATTGAACGTATTGGCGAAATAATGGCGTATGAATTAAGTAAAAAATTACAGTACAAAAGTGTCGAAATCCAGACACCATTAGGTATAAAAAAAACTACCGAAATTAAAGATCAATTGGTTTTATGCTCCATTCTAAGAGCTGGATTCCCCCTGCATTTGGGGTTTTTGAATTATTTTGACAATGCCGAAAATGGTTTCGTATCTGCTTTTAGACATCATCCCAACAATGATGATTACTTTGATATATTAGTCCAATACCAAGCTATTGCAGATATAAATGAAAAAAATCTGGTATTAGTTGATCCAATGCTTGCCACTGGTCAATCTATTGTTGCAGTTTTCAATACATTAATGGAAAGAGGTACGCCAAAAGAAATTCACATTGCCGTTGTAATTGCCGCACCAGAAGGAATCAACTATCTTGAAAAACATTTGCCGGAAAACTGTCATCTTTGGGTGGCTTCTTTGGACGAAAAACTCAATGAGCACAGTTATATTGTTCCCGGATTAGGAGATGCAGGAGATTTGGCCTACGGTGAAAAATTATAATTGGGAGAAAAAAGCAAAAAGACTGCAGGCAGTCAGCACATACATAACTAATTCCTGATTTAATTTTTCTTGAGGAATTTCAATATGGCTGGTTGCCATCATGGCCAAAGGCGCAAATGTAAAAAGCAACAAATCATTGCTTTTATTGGCCGAAATCAGAAAAATTACTACTCCAATAAAGAAAGACGCGATGATTTTTTTGAAAGAAGTATGCAACAATTGTGGTCTGTTTGACAATGTGGCAAACATAGAAACTAGGAAAAACAAAGCGATTGTGGCATAGATTGACAAAGCGCCATTTTGATAATTATTTGTGAAATAGTTGATTTCAAAATTAATTTGTACACTATTAATGATGTATTCAATGACATTCAAATCGAAAACTGTTGCATAAATCATAAACAGAATTCCAACAATAAAAAAAGCGATAAAAGGTAATATCCAGTTTCTATAATCTCTGGAAACATGGAAAATTATGGATATGAAAACCAACACTATGAAAATTATACTCCAAAAATGAAATAGTGCAGCCAGAAAAATCCATAATGAAGCATCAAATATTTTTTCTTTGGAAGCTTTCAGGGATTGCAATGAAATCAATCGGCGAAGCGCCAATAGAATAAAGAAATTAGAAACAATCAGGTTTAAATTATCTAATACTGAAGGAAAAAAAAGTAGAAACAAAAAGTAAAAAAAAACTGTGTAGGTGCTGTCTTTACTCAATCCGTTTCTCTTCACAACAAAATTCGTGATAAAAACAGATGCCAATAAAACACAGAACGACATTCCTTTTTTTAAAATTAATAAAAAGGAATTCATCCAGGATAAATCTTGAAATTGGTATATAGAAAAGAAAACCAGCATTAAAATTACGACCAATGAAAAATTTAATGGTGTAGATTTTCTAAAAACACTTGTTATCATACGGATATTTTATACTTTTGTGTTCGTAAATATAATACTTGTTTAAAAAGTAAACCCTGCAAGTTCAAAAAGATTCTTCAAAATAAGAACTTTTACTACCCAGAGTTCCTCAAAAACAATTAATAAAATTAATTTTATACATTATGAAATCATTTTTCGAAGGAATAGAATACTTATTTGTAAAGATTTTATTTGCTCCTCTAGACTTTTTACGCTCATTAGAGCTATCATCTTGGTTTGCTGCTAATACAATCAACTGGATTTTCATGATTATTTGTGCTTCGGCAATGGTATATTGGATCAAACAATTGAAAATTTTTGAAGACGCCGGAACAGAGAAACAAGATACTACCGCTCACTCTTTCTTAAAATAATAATTAAAAAAAAGTGAACGATAATTGGAAACTATTTTAAGTCGTTTCCAATATCTTTTCTAAAATACATCTTATCAAAATTTAGCTTGTCTATGTTTTGGTAAGATTTTTTTATGGCCTCTTCAAAATCATTTCCATAAGAAGTTACGGTTAAAACCCTTCCTCCATTTGACACTACGTTTCCGTTATCCAGTTTAGTTCCAGCGTGAAAAACAATCGAATCCTCAATAGTATCTAACCCAGAAATTACTTTTCCTTTTTCGAAATCTTCAGGATATCCACCAGACACCACCATAATTGTAGTGGCGCTTCTTTCGTCAATTTCCAGATTGATTTCGTCTAGTTTTTCATTGGCTACAGCCAAAAACAATTCGACTAAATCCGTTTTCAATCTTGGGATAACCACTTCGGTTTCCGGATCGCCCATTCTCACATTGTATTCTATTACGATTGGTTCGTTATTCACATTAATCAATCCGATGAAAACAAATCCTTTGTATTGAATTCCGTCTTTTTGAAAACCATCAATAGTAGGTTTTACAATGCGTGTTTCTATTTTTTCCATCAAAACAGCATCAACATAAGGAACCGGAGAAACAGCTCCCATTCCGCCTGTGTTTAATCCAGTATCGCCTTCGCCAATGCGTTTGTAATCTTTAGCTGTTGGCAGAATTTTATAATTTTTCCCGTCGGTAAGAACGAAACAACTTAATTCTATACCGTCAAGAAATTCTTCGATTACCACTTTAGAACTGGCGTCACCAAATTTTTGATGCACTAACATGTTTCTCAATTCTTCTTTGGCTTCTGCCAAATCCTGAATAATCAAAACACCTTTTCCTGCGGCTAAGCCATCTGCTTTCAAAACATACGGAGGTTGCAATGTTTCCAGGAATTCACATCCTTTTTCTACCGTTTCTGCAGTGAAACTGTCGTAAGCAGCAGTTGGGATTTTATGTTTGATTAGAAATTCTTTAGCAAATTCTTTACTTCCTTCTAATTGAGCACCCATTTTTGAAGGACCGATAACTGGAATATGACTTAACTCAGCATCGTTTAGAAAGAAATCATAAATCCCTTTTACCAAAGGATCTTCTGGTCCTACCACAACCATTTCTACTTTTTCCTGAATAACAAACGATTTTATAGCTTCAAAATCAGTTGGACTAATAGCAACATTAGTAGCTATAGAAGCCGTTCCAGCGTTTCCTGGCGCTACAAAAAGTGTGTCACAAAGCGGACTTTGAATCATTTTCCATGCAAAAGCATGTTCTCTTCCGCCTGAACCTAGTAGTAAAATTGTCATGGTGTAGTTTTCTTTAGTTGTGGTGCAAAAATAGTTCGTTTTATGTTGAAATAATTAATCTTTTTAAAAAAAGTTACTCGTTATGAGTTAAAGTAATTAGGGTTTTATAACTTTGATAAAAATCTTCCTTTCGATGGAAAAATTAAAAAACATACATCCAGGTGAAATTTTATTAGAAGAATTTCTTATTCCATTGGAAATAACAGCGTACCGATTATCAAAGGATTTGAAAATTCCACAAACCAGAATTTCTGAAATCACTAAAGGAAACCGACGAATTACGGCTGATACCGCTTTGCGGTTGAGTCTGTATTTTGGTAACTCGGCAAAATTTTGGTTGGGTCTTCAAGATGATTTTGATATTGAAGAAGAAAAGGAAAACAAAGCCGAAGAATTGCAATCTATCAAACGTTTTGACATTCCAAAAGTAGCGTGATGTTTCCACTATTCGACTTATCGCTGCAGCTAAATGGCTTCCCAATGAAGGAAGCTAAAGTCGAATTGCGAAAAATTGTGGCATTTTCTGAAAAGGAACATGAAGTTTTCGTTGAAAATAAAAAAGTGGAAATTGTCAATTTTCATTTGCAAAATAATCCATTTTATAAAGATTTAGCCGGAATGACAACTTTTACAAACTGGAACGCATTACCGGTTTTAAATAAAAAAAACTTACAGAAACCGTTACAGGAAAGACTTTCGAAAGGTTACTTTCCTAAAAACAGTTACGTAAACAAAACGTCCGGTTCGAGCGGAACTCCGTTTATTTTTGCCAAAGACAAATACTGTCATGCGTTGACTTGGGCCTCAAACATATACCGATTTGGTTGGTATGGAATTGATTTTAATACTTCCTATCAAGCACGTTTTTATGGTATTCCAATGGATTTCATAGGTAATCAAAAAGAACGATTTAAAGATGTATTGAGTCATCGATTTCGATTCTCCATTTTCGATTTATCAGATGAAATTTTAGAAGGATATTTGAATCATTTTCGAACCAAAAAATTCGATTACATCAATGGCTATACCAGTTCGATTGTTTTATTTGCTAAATTTTTACAAAAGAAAAACATCGTATTAACAACAATTTGTCCCACGTTAAAAGTATGCATGGTAACTTCTGAAATGCTTTTTGAAGAAGATAAAATGCTTTTAGAAAAACAATTTGGCATTCCTATTGTCAATGAATATGGCGCTTCGGAACTGGATTTGATTGCTTTTCAATCCCGAAGCGTCGGGACAGAAGGCGAATGGCAGATTAATTCGGAAACATTGTTTGTCGAGATTTTGGATGAAATGAATCAACCTGTTCCTAAAGGCACAGCAGGCCGGATTGTGATTACTTCCTTGTTCAATAAAGCGCATCCTTTTATTAGATACGACATTGGTGATATTGGAATTCTCGATGAAAAAAGCACATTACAAAAACCAATTCTCAAAAAATTAATAGGCCGGACCAACGATGTCGCTATTTTACCCAGCGGAAAAAAATCACCCGGACTCACTTTCTATTATGTGACAAAAAGTATTATTGAAGATGACGGAAACGTAAAAGAGTTCATAATCAAGCAAACGAAAATTGATACTTTTGAAATTGAATATGTGAGTGAAACCGAATTAAATTTGGCACAAATTAAAAAAATTGAAGAAGCGATTACTTTGTATCTGGAACCCAATTTAAAATTTAGTTTTCTAAGAAAAAAATCTTTAGAAAGAAGCAACAGAGGGAAATTGAAACAGTTTAAATCAATGATTTAACGTAACGTGGTTTTATGATTAATTGCGTGAATAAAAATCCTGTCATACAAAGTATCGAAACAACTACGTTAAACCCATGAAACCTCCTGTAAACGGCAAAATTGTGTTTTAACAGCTCATATTTAGAAGCCGAAATTGAGTTTTCTCTAATTCTGTAATAAGCCAAACTTTCCGGAACGGGTTGTGCCGTTTTTATTTTCTTAAGAATTGTAAGCCAATGCACCCAATCCTGACGTTTTCGAATAGAGGAAACGGTTATTTTTCCGAAGTAATTTACATCATAGATTCCTGTTAGATTCCCAACATAATTACAAAAAAATAACTGACGATAAGAGAGGTTTCTTGGTGATTCTATTCTTCTATTGAGCGATTCTCCTGCCTCATCAATGCATTCGTAAAAGGAAAAAGTAAACGGTAAATTATATTTTTTGAGAAAATCAATTTGTAGCTCTAACTTGAGTGGTTTCCACAAATCGTCTGCGTCTAAAAAGGCTATATATTTTCCAGATGCTTTAGCCAAAGCTGTATTTCTGGCAATTCCGGTTCCGGAGTTTGCATCGAGTTGAAAAAGTTGAATTCTATTATCTTGACTGGAAATTTCTTTTATTATTGAAACCGTTTGATCGGAAGAACAATCGTCTACAATAATCATTTCCCAGTTTTTATAGGTTTGATTCTGTACTGACAAGATTGTTTTTGCGATAAATTTTTCACAATTGAAGGATGGAGTTAATATGGATACAAGCGGTTTTTCCATTTTAATATGCTTTTTCTTCTCCTTTTAAGGTATTGTATATCGTGATAAAAATAATCTTTATATCTAATAAAATAGACCAATTTTCCATATAAAAAATATCGAATTTTACTCTATTTATAATATCAACATCCGTTTCGACTTCACCTCGAAACCCTTTTGTTTGAGCAAGTCCCGTGATTCCTGGTTTAACAAAATGACGTACCATGAACTTATCGATTTTTAGTGCATACATTTTAGCGTGGCTAACCATATGGGGTCTAGGACCAACAACTGACATTTGACCTAACAAAACATTGAAAAATTGTGGTAACTCATCGATACTTGTTTTTCGTATAAACCGTCCTGTTTTGGTAACTCGAATATCGTTTTTGGAAACTTGGTGCAAATCAGCTTGGTCATTTAGTTCCATCGATCTGAATTTGTAACAATTGAATTCTTTATAATTCAATCCATTCCTCTTTTGTACAAAAAACAAAGGTCCTTTAGATTCCCATTTTATAATGATTGCTAAAATTGGTATGAGCCAAGATAATACTCCCAAAATTATTATTACAGAAAACAAAAGGTCAAAAACACGCTTAACAGCCTTGTTTAAGGTATCGTCAAGCAATATATTTCTTAACGAAATTACTGGAATATAGTCATAATATTCAAATGTAAAGTTTCGGGAAAGAATTTGTTTTTCGTCAGGAATAAATTTTAAAGTTTTTAAGTTGTTATCCGCAAAAAAGACAATGTCATTAATCTGTTTTTGTGTCAAATCACCCATAGAGCAATATATTTCGTCTATTTTATGCTCTAAAACAAATGCAAAACTTTCTGATAGATGATTCCTTTTATCATGTCCTAAGTCGAAAACTTTCTCTAATTTATATCCATAATCTGGATTTTCTGTAAAAAAAAGTTGCAGTGGATTGATACTTTTATTATTTCCCAATAACACTACTGTCCTAAAATTTCCTCCAAAAAGTACTCTATATTTCTTTAGAAAAAAATAGATAAATAATTTGATAATTAGAATTATAAATAATGAAGTCGAAGTAAATAAAATAATCTTTTTGAAACTAGAATCTTCAGAATCTGAAAAAGCTAATGCTAGACAAAATAGTGTAAATAACACACTTTGTTTCATTGCACAATTTAGTATAGAAATTACTTTAGTGTATCTGTATACCTCATAAAAACCTAAACTAGCCGCTATAATAAACCATGCAGAACTAATAAGAACAGAATAAAAAATCTTATTAATAGGGAAATCTGTCAAATATACCAATAGTATATTGATAACCATCAGGTCTATTAAAAATGAAAATGGGCGAATATAGCCCGAGTACCTCCCTGTTTTGGTTTTCACTAGCTTATGTACTTAGAAAAATCTTTATGTTCCTCTTTAGAAAGCTCCTCTTTAGATAATGATTTAAAGTAATCGTAGGTAATTTTCATTCCTTCGGCACGACCTACTTTGGCTTCCCATCCCAGCAATTCTTTTGCTTTCGTGATATCAGGCTGACGCTGCAAAGGGTCATTGACAGGTAATGGATGAAATACTACTTTTTGACTAGTTCCTGTCAATTTTATAATTTCTTCGGCAAAATCCTTGATGGTAATTTCATCTGGATTTCCAATATTTACCGGATAAACATAATCCGAATGCAATAATCTGAAAATACCTTCGACTTGATCGTCAACAAAACAGAAAGAACGCGTTTGCATTCCATCCCCAAAAATAGTTAAATCTTCACCTCTAATAGCCTGACCGATAAAAGCCGGAATTACTCGGCCATCATTTAACCGCATTCTTGGTCCATATGTGTTGAAAATTCTAACAATTCTAGTTTCTACTCCATGAAAAGTATGGTACGCCATAGTTATAGATTCCTGAAAGCGCTTGGCCTCATCATAAACTCCTCTTGGCCCAATGGTATTTACATTTCCATAATATTCTTCGGTTTGAGGATGAACCAATGGATCTCCATATACTTCGGAAGTGGATGCTATAAGAATTCTGGCTTTTTTAACTCGTGCCAATCC
Source organism: Flavobacterium glycogeni (assembly GCF_048286775.1). NCBI lineage: Bacteria > Pseudomonadati > Bacteroidota > Flavobacteriia > Flavobacteriales > Flavobacteriaceae > Flavobacterium > Flavobacterium glycogeni. The sequence continues at coordinate 17,815 of NZ_JBLVPV010000005.1, read as the reverse complement.
TAAAAGATTATGTGTCCCTAAAGAACCAACTTTTAAAGTTTGAATAGGAATCTTTAAATAATCTATTGGACTTGCCGGGGATGCAAAATGAAGTATATAATCTAAATTACCCGGAACATGGACAAACTTCGTGATATCATGATGATAAAATTCAAAATGTTCGAGTTTAAACAAATGCTCAATATTTTTCAAATCTCCAGTAATGAGATTGTCCATGCCAATAACAAAATAACCTTCTTTGATAAAACGGTCACAAAGATGTGATCCTAAAAATCCTGCAGCTCCGGTGATAAGTATTCTTTTCATTACCTAAAAATTTGATTTTGGTTTTTTACAAAAATATAGTTTGTTTTCTAAAAAAGACTTGATTTAAAAAATTACTGATTTAAAAAATCTGACTTTACTCTAAAAGTGTAAAATGTTTACAATAAAAGATCTGTTTATGGTTCCGTACAAACTAAATTAGTTGATATACGTTAATCTAATAAAAACATAATTTTGAATAGTTGCTATTAGTTATTATATGACTATCCGTAAATCATTATTATTTTGTTTTTTTCTATACAGTAAATCAACCTCTATGTATTTATTTTTATTTCCAAGATTGAAATCAAGCATTCCTAATAATTCAAACTCTTTACTTATCAGATAATCATTCATTTCAGTAAAAGATGGCTGATTGGAATATAACTCCTCTAAATTCGCTTCGATTATAATATAATCAATGCCTTTAATGGTTATTTCTCCTCCTTTTAACACTTCTAGTTCATACCCTTGAACATCTAATTTTAGTAATGATAATTCGCTATTACTATTAAGTAATGACACAGAATCCAATTTTTTTATTACAACATTAATTTGATCCAAATCATTTTCTTCCTTAGGAAAATGGATGTTTCCTGAACTTATTTCTAATATAGAACTTGTGTGTCCAAATTTGTTTTTATTGAACATAATAACCCCATCCTCATTACCCAGTGCAATATTATAAGTAGTAATGTTTTTGTTATTCTTGAATTTTTTTTCAATTATTGGATACAAATCAGGTAACGGCTCAAAAGTATCTATACGCGCTTGTGGATATAAATGACTGGCAACCCTAGTAAATTGTCCCGAATTAGCTCCAACATCAATAATATGATTCAATTCAGGAACCATTAGTTTTAAATTAGAAACTACCTCAAATGAAGCAAAAGAAAAAATATTCCCTTTTAACGCTTGTAAAAGCCATTTTGATTTTGCGATTATAAATAGTCGCTTTATTAATACTGAATATTTCACTTATTACTTTTTAATTTATTGTGTATGCAATCTTCTAATTTTAATTGAAATTCCGGTAAAATTTTTTCATAAGAAAAATACTTTATTACAAAATCTCTTGCTTTAATTCCCATCAATTGAGCAACTTCAGGATGTTCTCTTAGATAAATTATATGCTGTTTTATAGTTTCAATAGTATTCTCATGAAAATAATAACCGCCTCGAGAATTCTCAAAGTTACCCTTTATTTCAGAATCTTCATGGCCTGTAACTAATGATGGTTTAGCACTCGCCATCATCCCTAAAATTTTTGAAGGCATAACCAAATCTTTGAAATCTGGTTTTTGAAACAATACATGAACATCTGCAGCACATAACAAATCATTTAACTGATTATAAGGTACTGGAGGATAATAGGTGAAATTTAGTTTGTCTTGTAATTCCTGAACAACCTCCAATCGTTTTGCTCCTTCTCCTACTAAATAAAAATGAAATTCAGGATTAGCTTGCATTACGGTTACAAACTCAATATAGAAATCCCAATCTTGTTTATCTCCAATGTTACCCGAATAAAGAATATTAAACGTATTGGGGTTGAATACTTTATTTTCTTGAGCAATTTCAGGATTTATTAAAGAATAATCAATCCAATTGGGGAAGTATATTGGATCACTAGTGGTTTTTAGTGCCAGTTTTTTTAACATCCCTTGACTTATTGTACTGATGAAATTGGCACTGTTTAGTAATTTGGTTTCTATTTTAAATAACAAACTTGGCATTATTTTATTACCCGAAGAAATGCCAGATTTAAACGCAGCATCAAATTCAAAATCCTGAACATGAACCCATAAAATGCCTCCTCTTAATTTTCTTAGTATTAAACCTAAAACGATTGACATTGTAAACGGCATTATGACAAGTACTACATCTGTTTTTTTAACTTTTACTATATTAAAAACAGAGCCCAAAAAGAAATGAACCATTTGAAGCACTCTCTTAAAAAATGTTGGCTTTGCAGGTGTGTATTGTTTGAATCTATATACCGTTACATTGTTTATAGTTTCTTTTGAAAAGAGCGGATTATTTACATAATTAGAATGGATTTTCCATTGCGGGTAATATGGAACTCCAGTTATTAAATTCACTTCATGTTTTAGAGCCAAAAATTCAGCCATATCGGTAGAATATAAACCTATCCCGCTGTCCTCCGGGAAATAATTATGGCTTAGTATAGTGATTTTCATGTATGAAGTTTATTTCTTTATCGTTTCTAAAATTATACCTTCAATAGCAGAAATAAATTTGGTTTCTGTAAACTTATTCCTTGCGTAAACTCCGTTTAAAATTGCTTTTTTTTGTAATTCTTCCCAATTTGAAATTATGAATTTTAATTTTAAATAAAGATCTTCTTCACTTTTTTCTTTACAAAAAACAGCATTTTCCTCTGAACATATATCTGGAATTCCAGCATGTTTCGTTGTTACAATTAAAGTATTGAATGCCATTGCCTCAAGGATACTAATGGGTTGCCCTTCCATACTAAAAAAAGTAGGGAGACAAAAAACATTTCCCCAAATCAATAGATTTTGTTTTGCTTCCCCAGAAACAATTCCAAGATACTCTACATTATTTAATTCTGCCATTAATGCATCTACATTATTCCCTATGATCTTATTTCCGGCTATTCTAACTTTAAGAAATACCCCTTCTTTATTTAATCTTTTGATAACTTGAAGCAATAGGTTTATCCCTTTTTCTTCTAATAAATTACTTAAAAAGAAAAGTCGTATTTCTGAAAAATCTTTCTTTTCATGTAAAATATCTTCCGAAACAATTAATTTCTCTTCTACAAAATTATATAACTCATGAACAGAAGCCGCCGCTATAAAAGGGGCTAGATTATCTCTTAAAGAATTAGAAAGGACAATACCCGTATCAAATGATGCAATAAGCTTAAAAAAAATGTTCCTTTTTATTCCTTTTAAAGATTGGTATTCTTTTTTAAGATGGTTGCTGTGCAAATGAACTATTGTTTTCTTGTTTAAAATTTTAGACAACAAAATAAAAGGGGCATATTTTAAAACACCAAGAAAAGTAATTCCAATTGTGATATAAACGGCATCAACTCCAAAAATTTTATAGAACTGAAAATAAGTTTTTAAAAATGATAATTTATCAAAAGAGAAATGACCAATTGCACTGTTTACCTCATCGGAATGTTCCGTATTTATTTTTTTTACATTCCAATTTCTCTTCAATAAGCCATTCGCAACAACTTGATTGGACAAGCTAATTCCTTTTGGCGGACCTGGAAAAGGACCAATGACAAGGAGGTTACGTCTCATTTTTGGGTGTTTTATCAAATTCTGAAGTGTAAATAAACATACAAGTTACAAAGGAATAGATAATTATTCCATTTTGCCGTTCTAAAACACTTTCGAAAAGAAAAACAAAAATATAAAATAAAAAAAAGACAATCGCTTCAGCATTCTTTCTTTGGATAAACATTCGGATAAAATAGATCAACGAAAATAAATACAAACAAATGCCCACAACACCCGTGGCTAATCCTATTTGAAGAAATTGATTGTGCGCATTATAATTTTCCTTTGATAAAACCGCATACCCATCTACAGCCAATTGTTTACTTAAAACTTCTTGAGCATCTCCAATTCCATATCCTAAATAATTTGATTTCTGAATTACTTTTTCACTTGTATTCCATAAAATGTACCTAATTCCTGAGGATGTTTCCTTGTTGTTTATAATTTTACTTGTATCAAATATTTCTAAGAAACGGCTTCTAATTTCAGGAACGGACAGTGATAACACAAATAAACTTATAAACACAAATACCAATTTAGCGATTTGTTTTTTATCTTTTTTCAGAAATAAAAGAACACCCGAAAGGATACAAAACGAAACAATAGCACCCTTTCTTGCCAGTATTAAAAGTCCAGAAATCAAAACTAAAAATAAAATAAAATTAAACGTTTTGTTTTTGAATCCTTCTGTCAATATAAAAAATAATGCTATCGAAAAACTGATTGATATATAAATAGGGTGCTCATCCAAACCCCAAAATTCATTGGTTATGTAGGAGTAACAATAATATAAATCGTGTTTTTGACTAAAATAACCCAGTTGGAATAAGTAAATAAATATTAAAATTGAATAGATACTTGCGGCAATAATAAACGTTTTTCGGAACATTTGATTGAACTGTACTCTTGTTTCGACAGTTAAAAAAGAATAGGCTACAGGTATAATCAATATTGGAATGCAACGGACTAAAATTGTAAAACTCCTTTGGATATTTTCAGAAAAAAGTAAGCTGAGCGCATAACTAATAAAGAAAACACTAAATATGACAAATGTTTTCATTTCAATTTTAGCTCTGTTTCTATCTTTAACAATGGAAAAAAGACTCAGAACAAAAAAAACAAATACCGTTAAAGGCTTTATTTTAAATGGTAACAACACGAATAAACCGCAAAAGAAAGCACTATAAGTTACCGCTTTTTCAAATGTAAATTTGTTGATTTTTATTTTTATCCTCATTGTTTCAAGAGATTAGTAGGGCTTGATTTGCGAGGTAATTTAGTTTTTAACCCTTTAAAAATAAAATAAAGAACATAAATAGCCATAGAATAATAGATAAATCGATGTGAAGATCGTAGATTATATTCAAAACTATGAACGACATATAAAACTAATAATAAAAATTGAAGTACAGCCCAGAAGTATTTTTTGTTCAGTAATTGATTTTTTATAAAATAATCTACGGCTGCAAAATAATACCCCAATAAAGAATAATAAAAAATGCTGAAAATTGGGTATTTGGCCAATTCGCCAATGGCCGTAAAAGGAGCTATTTCGTTTATTCTTAATTTAGAGGCAATACTATACCAGTTTGTCATTCTTCCCGGTAATGGGTTTAATGTAGTGACTAAATTATTGATAGAAGCATTTTTATACAAATGAATTGTTTCAGATGTGGCATAAAATCCAAAAATAAAAGTGTAATAAATGTTCATTATAGTGTACTTGAATAAAATCTCCGGTTTGTAAAGCGTCACCTTCAAATATGGAATTAAACCATGTCCATTGGCTTCTAAACGCAGTGAAATATTATATCCAAAAAAAATAATCACAAAAGGAATAAAAAAAATATAAAAAGCCTTGGCTCTGGAACGATTTAAAAATACCGAATAACTTAATCCAAATGCTAATAAATAAATAGTTGCTGATCTACTCCCTACTCCTATTCCTACTATAATCGCTATAAGGAAAGCAGCTAGTGCCAGCGATCTATTTTTTCTATACACAGTGCCTGACAACAAGCATAAAACAATAAATAAATTTTGATAAATGATTTTGAAAATAGAATTATCCTTAGGAATATATTCTACCCGATAAAATAGTAAAGAACCATAATCTATGTAAACCAATACTACACATAACAAAGCTATCGCTACTATTATCTTAGAAATTTGATTGGTATCGAGCTTTAAATTTCGCGCATCTATAATTTTGATTCGCTGTTTTGCTAAAATAAAATACGATTTATTAAAAATTGAATATAGAAAAACACCTATCAAAAACAGCAAAAGCATTTTGAGGTAAACAAAAAAGGTTCGATCAAACTTCTTTTTTCCAATAAAATCAAACTGAAAAAAATTGAATTTCTCGTATTTTGGATAAAAGTTATGATATAAAACAGTAGAAATTAAAACTCCCACAAAGAACAATACAAAAATATCAACAGGTGACAGCAAAAATATTTTTCGCTTCCAATAAAGAATCCCTACCAGTAAGAATAAGAAAAATAAAATTACAACCATTAATATCTTTTTTAGATGGGCTAGCCTCTTTCAAGCGCTTTAATCGAAGCATTTGTATTGTAAAAATTTGCAGTATGCCCTACAATATACATATAAAGCTCTCCGTCTTTCTCATTCATCAATGAAATTTGAGGACTGGACTCCGATCCTTTGAATACCTTAATGGAATACGTTGGTGTTTTATAGACTGGAATACTATCGGCATTTGTAGCTTCATACCATCCAGAAGCATTTTTACCTACAAATACTTTTCCAGTCAATCTATTCAATACCACTAAAGTATATTCATTAGCATCTACTTGGTAGAGTTCCATCTGATATTTTTGTTTGTTTACAATTTCTTTCAAACTAAAAGAGTCCGGTTTCTTTTCCTCTTCCTTACACGATACTAATAGTATTAAAACAAATATCAAATAGAAATAGTTTTTCATTTTTTAGTTTTTTTTAATTTAACGTTTGCACAAATATAGTTGCAATTTTTAATTTTCATTATCAAATTACGGTATAATCACATCCCTTTAAAATAGTTTCATGGTCTCTATTTTTCATATCAAATTATAACAATGTTTTCTTTTTTATAGCAAAATAAAAAAGAAGCATAACCATGATTATATCAACACTTATACGAAGAAGCAACAAATTAATAAAACTCATTTGATTCATTACATACATCAGCAACACTACAAAAACATAAATCAAACACGAAAAAACAAGCGCATAATTATACTGTTTCAATGCGCCAAAAGCAACTAAAGAACAGCTGCCTATAACTATAGAACAACTTATCACCGGAATCAATACCACCAATGATTTTAGTAAATAAGCATATTTTACCATTTGAATCCCTCCAAAAAAAGTCATCATTTCTTCGGAAAAATAATAAATACTTCCTGAAAAAAACAAAGCACAGCAAATAGTAAAAAGAACCAATCGCTGCAAAAAAAATTTGTTTTTAGTCCTTACAATTGAGGGGAAAACAGCTTGTTGAATGACTTCAAATGGAAATATGAAAGCGAAAATTATTTTAGAAGCAATATCAAAACCCGAAACCAAGTTTTTTGAACAGAAATAACCAATTAAAAAAATGGTCCCAAAATTTAAAAAAAGTGTCGAAAATCGTCCTAAAAAGAACAAGTATCCTTCTTTCAGATAGTGCTTAATGGTCTCTAAGGGAACAATTATAAATTTAAAATCAGATTTCTTTTTTAGAAAATAAAACCCTAAACCTCCCCAAACAATGTTAGATAGAACTAAAATAAAAATATATACCGCGATATGATTTGAATTCTTTACAAATAGTATTGTAAGAAAAACCAATAAAGTTCTAGAAACAACACTAACAATGGCAATAGGTTTCATTTTTTCGATTCCCTGAAAATACCAAATTGGGAACAAAATTTCCCCAATTCCCATAAACAACATAAAAAATATCAAATCAATATGTTTTGCTATTTCATCGTTAAAAGAAAATAACCCCAGAAGTGCAAAACCAAAGGCAAATAACCCTGTTTTTATAGTTAAAATTGCAGAAATGATTTCATCCGTTTTAGTCTTGTTTCCTTTGTTTTCAACAATGTATTTCGCCGCATACATATCAAATCCAAAATTAACTAGTATTAAAAAATATTGAACAAATGAATCAACCCAAGTAAGGACTCCATAATCTTCTTCTCCTAAAGTCCTTATTAAATAGCCAAATAAAATATACTTTGAAAGTATATTGGTAAACTTTATTACACTAAAATAAAAGAAATTATGTGCGATTTCATTACGTAATGACAGGTATATTTTTCTCAACATTTACTTTCAAATTAGTTGTATTTCCCTAGACTAAATTGTTTCGTCCCATGCTCTAATTTCGATATTAAAAATCCTTTTGATTTTACTTTTATCTAAAACACTGTATTTGGGTCTTTCAGCCGGAGTTGGATAACTTGAAGTTGGAATCGGTTTTAAATGGATTTTTATACTATTTATTTCGAATATTTTATGGGCAAAATCAAACCAACTGCATTGTCCTTCATTACTAAAATTGTAAACTCCATAGGTATTAATTTCAGAGTTTTTGGAGGTGTGTACAATAATTTGCACCAAAATATTCGCTAAATCTACCGCATTTGTTGGTGTTCCTATTTGGTCATCAACAACGGACAAACTCTCTTTTTCACTTGCCAATCGCAACATTGTTTTCATGAAATTGTTCCCAAATGGAGAGAAAACCCAAGAAGTTCTTACGATAAAATATTCATCTAAGGTCTTTTGAATGGCTTTTTCTCCATCTAATTTAGTTTGGCCGTAAACACTTTGAGGATTGGTAATATCATCCGCAGTGTAAGGTGTTTTTTTGGCCCCATCAAAAACAAAATCAGTAGAAACGTGAATTAATTTTGTTTTGAAATCCCGACAAACTTCAGCTAAATTTCGCGCACCAATCACATTAATTTCAAATGCTTTTTCAGGTTCACTTTCTGCTTTATCAACTGCTGTGTATGCAGCCGTATTAATACAAAAATCAGGTTTTACTTTTGTAAAAAAAAGCTCCATCGCGTCCTTTTGAGTAATATCTACCGTTTTAGAATCACAAAAAACAAAATCAATTTGAGGATAATTCTCCGCAATAAATTGCAAGGATTGCCCCAATTGTCCATTCGCGCCTGTGACAAGAACTACCATACTCTTTTTGCGTTTTCTAAAGTCTGTAATACGAAATGTTTATCGGAAATTAATGCCTGTGTATGGATTTCTGTTTGATGATGTAATCCGCGAAGCACTCCTTTTTTAAAGGTATTCTCTTTGAAACTTTTCATAAAATAGCCCTTTTTATCTTTAATAAGTTCCGATTCTAAACTGTAACATCCCTTGAGTTGAGTCGGTATAAAATTCATAATTTAATTTAAATAATAACAAATACATGCATTTCGAAAACTCTTTTAGTAACCATGACACAAATCCTTTCAATTTTTATTACAATATAATGCATTTTGTAGCATTCTTATAAATAGTAAAAAATTGAGAATCCTGCCTTTGAGAATTAAATTTATCTCTAAAAATTAAGCTTTTATTTGTTGTGTTTTTAGCAATTGTTTTTTATAAAAAGCAATAAAAAAACATATTAAAATGAACATAAAAACAAATAAAAGAGGCAAAATTAATTTCAATTTTCCGTTGGTAGAAGCTGTATTTTCTATATTTATAGTGATACTGTTCTCTTTTACAATTTTATCCGAAGTTAACAACACAACTTTTAGATTTCCTATCTCTTTAATTAATGATTCTTTAGTTTTAATGATATCATTTAATTGTGCATTTTCATTGTAATATACCAATTTATCACTCTTTTGATGATTTCTAGACACAGAATTTGAAAACTCGTTTAATATTCCATCGATTTGAGAAACAATTCCTTCGTTAGTATTTATTTTTTGTTGAATGTTTTCCACTGAAACTTTCTGAATTTTACTATAATAATCGCTAGTATTCAAATAGTTTAATATCGGTTGTATTTCTTTTTTACTTTCCGATATTCCCTTTGTTAATACAGTAATGGTATGAAAAGCATAATTTTTACTAGTGGTAGTTTCTTTAACAATAGATTTTAAATCTCCATCTTCTGACATCAATTTTAATAACTCAAAATTTTGTTCACTGTTATTGATAAAACCATAAACATCAACAATTGGATCAATTGAAATTTTTGTTATACTAGTTGGTTCCTGAATACCAATTTCTTTAAGAAAAACAGTATCCCCTTCTTTGATTTTAGATTCGATCAATTCAATTTTTGAATATAAATAATCGGTACTTCCAAAATTTGGGGTAACAATAATTTGATGGTCATAGGCTTTTTTTGTCACATCTAAATAAAATCCTAATCCAACTCCAATTACAAGCAAAATCGAAATTACAATCGCATTTTTTACAAAAAACTGAATACATTTGAATAAAAAGGTATTGATCCATTCAAATAATCGTACTATTTTTTTAGAAATTTGTGTTAAATCAATCTCCTGATCCTCTTGGTTATTGGGTTGGTTTTTGTTCATTCTATGTTTTTATTTTACGTTGAAAATTTGTTCCAATATCTTTATTGTAATCAAATAAGTAGGTTTTACACCCGTAGTTCCAAGCCCGCCTGAAGCCAATGTACTTCCGGTTTCCAAAGGATTATCTGATGCATAATACGCATATCTCACTTTGATATCATGAGGAACACTCTTTCTGATTTTTGAAGCGGATTGAATGGCTTTTTGGTAATAAGAACCTTCCATTTCCAATCCAATAACTCCCCAAGTTGATTCATAGAAAAACTTCAATAAATCTCTGTTTTGTAATGAAGTTCCCAAAACAGTAACCATTGGACCTGCAAAAACAGCAATATCATTCCCTTCAAACATATCAGCAGTCAATTCATTTTCGAAAAAATAATTATCCGCCGTTCCTTCATTGATGTGTGCGTTCGGAATCATAATGTCTCCTTTTCCGCCTTCCAGAATTCCTGCTTTCCCCATGATAGAAACTGATTCTACATTAAGCAAAGTCGCTTTTTTATACGGTTTCAATAACTCATCAATCGTTTCATAAGCTTGCTCCCCAAAAGCGTAATCCATAACAATCAACACGGGTTTTTTATCTCCGGTGTTTGCCTTTGGAAATGATGTTTTTGACCAATCAATTTTGGCTGTATCAAAAATCTGTACATCAATATTTGTTCCCGATGTATCTGGTAACGAAATCATTCCGTGTTTCAAAGCTACCGCCGAAACCTGATTTCGAACTTCATTAGCACCAGACTTACTCAATTCCTCATAAATAAAGAAATCAGATTTGTCTTTAAACTTCGTTTTTAAAACCTCAGTGGCGAAAATAGAGTTCATCACACTGTGCATGTTCGCGCTAATCACATGAATCGGACGGTCCAAAAGTTGATTGTCTTTTAAAACCTCCTTGATGTTAGTAGCCCAAATTTCACCGTGAATATGATGTCCCAATCGTTCTCTTAAAATAGGACTAAAGGTAATCGTTCTCTTATTATCGTCTACTATTTCTTCAATAGCTAGTTTTCCCAACCAAAAAATAACGTGCAAAAATCGATCTGGCGCCGCGGTTGAACCAAATGCATCATAAATATCCAACACTTCCTCAAATGTTCTTCCCAGAATATTCGCAGCATGTGAAATGGCTTTTTCTTTTTCTACAAGGGTCAATTTTTTCTTTTGAGAAACGGCTTGTTCCAGTTTGAACCAATCACGGGAAACTTCACCGGCATCATCCAGTAAAACTCTATTTCTAATTTTATGGGATTCGATGAAAATAAACGTCAAATGCGTCAAAATATCATAAATATCCGAGCGTCCGCGGGTGATTTCCACGTTCATTTGTTCCTCATCGATACGGTAACAATTGCGTCGTCTTTTTGGCGGAACAATCGCCTGAAAATGAGATTTTGAATAGCCTTCTTCCGAAGTTAAATTGATGAATCTACATTCTTCAATTCCTACCGGAAGACGTTCTATAACATACAAAAGTCCACTTAATTCTACTTTTTCATCTGCAATATTTCCATATATTTCTGGGCTTAATGCCAATAATGCTTCTCTCAATGTATCCCCGGAAACACCCATTGGCTTATAAAATCCTCTATTGAAAAGATGGCGCATGGTGATGTACATTTTTTCAATTGCCGCCGATGATTCTTGCGCTCTAGAGCGTGATATATTTTTAGTTTCTTTCATTCTTCTTTACTTTTCTAACCTTCCAAAGGTACCTTTTTTATTTATTTTTTAATAAATCTACGATATTTCTGTCATTGGAGAGTCTCGGAATTTTATTTTGTCCTCCCAGTTTGCCTACGGATTTCATATACTCCTGAAAGCCATTTTTAGCCACTTTGGTGACAACCACTTTACGCAACACTTTCCCCACAATCAAATCATCATAATACATGTTTTGTTTTCGCATCGCATTGTCTAACGCTTCCGCAAAAATTACACTGTCCTCCGGTTCGTTTTCAAATTCAATGAACCATTCGTGATACGGTAATCCTTCTGTTGGCGTGATTTGTGGCGCCACCGTAAATTCATTGATGCGGATATCAGTTCCAAGAATTGCTTCCTGTAATGCACTTTCCACTTCTTTACCGATCACATGTTCGCCAAAAGCCGAAATATAATGTTTGATTCTTCCGGATACTATGATTCTGTATGGTTTTAAACTGGTAAACTGAACGGTATCTCCAATATTGTAGCCCCAAAGTCCCGCATTGGTAGAAATGATTAGGACATAATTCACACCCAATTCTACTTCTCCGATGGTGTATCGTTTTGGTCCCGAACCTTCGGGATCGGTATAAAATTCGTCGCTTTTTATAAATTCATAAAAAATTCCGGAGTTCAAAAGCAATAACATTCCTTTTTCCTTTTGCGAATCCTGATACGCAAAAAATCCTTCCGAAGCAGGAAATAACTCAATACTGTCTACTTTTCTTCCTATCAAATTCTCAAATTTGGCGCGATACGGTTCATAATTTACACCACCGTAAATAAACAAATTGAAGTTTTTGAAGATGTCTCCCACGGGCTTCCCTCCTTTTTGATGTAATTTCTCAAAATACATTTGAACCCAAGACGGAATACCAGAAATGACCCTCATGTCTTTATTAAATGTTTCCTCGACAATCGCATTTACTTTGGTTTCCCAATCCTCAATACAATTGGTTTCCCAAGAAGGCATTCTGTTTTTTTGAAGGTATTTTGGAACAAAATGCGCCACAATTCCAGACAATCTTCCTAATTTAACCCCATTTTTTTCTTCTAATATTGGACTTCCTTGCAAGAAAATCATTTTGCCGTCAACAAAATCAGCGTTTCCGGTTTCATGAATGTAATGCAGAATTGCATTTCGAGCCGCCTCAATATGAAAAGGCATAGATTCCTTAGTCAACGGAATATATTTGGCTCCGGAAGTAGTTCCAGAAGTCTTGGCAAAATAAAGCGGTTTTCCTTTCCAAAGGATATTTTCTTGGCCTTTTACCACCTTATCAACATAAGGTTTCAATGCCTCATAATCCCGAACCGGAACTTGTTTTGCAAAATCCTTCTCGTTTTTTATTTGGTCAAAATGATGGTCAATACCAAATTGTGTTTTCTTCGCTTCTTTGATTAATTTTTGTAAAACTTTCTTTTGAGTTTCAATAGGATTATTGGCCCAAACTTGTGTTTTCTTGTATATTTTTTGCGCAAATAATTTTGCAGCACTAGATTTTATTGACATTATTAGAATTATTTTTTTGTGTCTTGTTTCTTCCCCTTCGAGGAGTTCCGATAGCTATCGGAAGGGAGGGGATTTTTTTCTTCTTTCGCTACTTGTTCTCTCAATTCCAATTCTTGCTTTGATGCAGATAAATCAGCTTGAGAAGGTGCTTCATCTGCAGCCGAAAGTATCGAATCTTTATTGAATTTTGCATATTCTAACTCTCCTGTCAATACTTTTTGAATCGACTGGATGTAGGCTTCGTTTTTCTTTAAAGCTCGTGACAAAGAATCTGATTTTAAAGCCAGTTCCATTGCGTCTTTCTTTAATTTTGAGGAATAATAGCCTGGTATAAATTCTCGTAAAGGAGTAAAAGCAATAATAAAAGTGGTAACAAATGTAATAATTATTGCTCCCAAAGTCGCTACCACAAAAACATTCATTAAAGTAAGTTTCAAAGAAAATGTTTCTTCAAAAGTATCTTCGTTAAGTATTACTAAACGTCGTTTATTGAATAAATTTTCTTTGAGTTTGCGCCGTTTTAGCCTTTTTTTAGACATCCTTTTTTATTATTGAACAAATATAACGATTATTGTCGTTGATTGTATTCGCTTGTTTTTGTTCACTTTTCTTAACCTAAATTTATTTTTAATAAATTTTTAACGCTTTTGAAACCAAATAAATGTATCAAAATGAGTTTCAGTTAACTAATTCTATTTACCTTTGCCCTTAGATTTATTACAAATTTGCTTCGGCATAAATTATCGTATTATGAGTAGTATAGGTGTTACAGAAATCCTTGTTATATTGGCCATTGTTTTATTACTTTTTGGAGGTAAAAAAATTCCAGAACTAATGAAAGGTCTAGGAAGCGGAATTAAAGAATTTAAAAACGCAGCCAAAGACAGTCAGCCAGCTGATAAAAAAGAAGAAGAAACAAAATAAAAAAAAGGCTTTTCATAATTTGAAAAGCCTTTTTTTTGTTTTTTAAAGTATCATACTTAACTGAATACGTTTTCTGTCTTCATCCACTTCGGTCACTTTTACCTGAACATGTTGGTGTAATTTCACTACTTCGTTTACATCGCTTACAAAACCTGCTTTGAGTTGAGAAATGTGAACCAAACCACTTTCTTTTACTCCAATATCCACAAAACAACCAAAATTGGTAATGTTATTGACAATTCCTGGCAAAACCATTCCTGTTTTTACATCTTTTATCGTTTTTACATTCGGGTCAAATTCAAATACTTTGGCTGATTTTCTTGGGTCTAATCCTGGTTTTTCGAGTTCTTTAATAATATCTTTCAATCCCAATAAACCTATTTCTGGAGTAATGTAATTTTCTGGTTTTATTAAAGCGGTTTTCTCTTTGTTGGCAATCAAATCATTCACGGTTAATTTCAAATCTTTGGCCATTTTTTCTACAATTCCATACGCCTCGGGATGCACTGCTGAATTGTCCAAAGGATTTTTTGCATTCGAAATTCGAATAAAAGCAACTCCTTGTTGATAGGCTTTTTCGCCCAAACGTGGGACTTTTTTAAGTTGTTTTCTATCTTGAAAAGGTCCGTTTTCAGAACGGTATTGCACGATGTTTTCAGCCAGCTTCTCTCCTATTCCACTTACATAACTCAATAAATGTTTACTGGCCGTGTTGATGTTTACTCCAACCGAATTCACGCACCGAATCACCGTACTGTCTAATTCTTCTTTCAACTTATTTTGATCCACATCGTGTTGGTACTGCCCCACTCCTATTGCTTTTGGGTCAATTTTTACTAATTCCGCCAAAGGATCTGATAATCGTCTTCCGATTGAAACCGAACCTCGAACCGTAACATCATAATTAGGAAATTCGTCTCTGGCAATTTTGGAAGCAGAATACACGGATGCTCCGGCTTCGGAAACGATAAAAACTTGAACCGGTTTATCGAAAGCGATTTTCTTAATAAAGAATTCGGTTTCACGTGATGCCGTTCCGTTTCCTATGGAAATGGCATCAATTTTATACGAATTAACCATCGAACGAATTTTTTTCATCGCCATCGCTTCCTCTTTTTGTGGCGCATGCGGATAAATGGTTTCATTGTATAACAAATCTCCTTTTTCGTCCAAGCAAACAATTTTACATCCACTTCTAAATCCAGGATCAATCGCCAGAATTCGTTTTTCACCCAAAGGCGGCGCCAGTAATAATTGCCCCAGATTGTTCGCAAAAACCTGAATAGAATTGGCATCAGCCTTGGCTTTGGCTTCTTGCAAAGCTTCATTTGAAATCGCCGGATTCAATAATCGTTTGTAGCTGTCTTCTATAGCTAATTGTACGTGTGGCGTGGTTTTATTTTGACCTTTTAAAATTAACGCATCAATAATATCATACGCTTCATTAATATCAATTTCCACTTTAAACTTGATAAAACCTTCATTTTCTGCACGAAGCATCGCCAGCAATCTGTGCGAAGGTGCTTTAGTCAACGGTTCAGACCAATCGAAATATTGATTGAATTTCTGCGCCGCTTCGTCGTCTTTTTTAGTTTTTACTACTTTGGTTGTAATGGTTGCTTTGCGTTCGTACAATCTTCGGAGTTGCTTTCGAACATAAATATTTTCATTAATCCATTCGGCAATAATATCTCTAGCTCCTTGCAGCGCTGCTTCTTCGTTGATGACATTTTCATTCAAATATTGTGTGGATATAAAATCGACATCGTCATTATTTTGCGCCATGATGATTTTAGCCAACGGTTCTAATCCATTTTCGCGGGCAACATCCGCTTTAGTTTTTTTCTTCTTTTTGAATGGCAAATAAAAATCTTCCAGTTCTTGTAAATCGAAGCTCTGTTGGATTTTTTTCTCTAATTCTGGACTAAGCGCATTTTGTTCCTGAATCGATTTTAAAATCGCTTCTTTGCGTTTTACAATTACTTCATACTCCTTTTGGAGTTTGGCAATTTGCTCTATAAAAACCTCGTCAAGATTGCCGGTTTTGTCTTTTCGATAACGCGAAATGAACGGAATGGTACAATCTTCCTGCAATAATTGAACGGTATTTTGAATGTTTATCGCTGCTGTAGCAACGGATTTTGATATGAATTGTATATTGGTCATTTCTAGTTTATGCTATTTAATATTTTGAAATGGTTTTGAAATTCTCCATTTGATTATTCCACTTGTTTTTGTGTTGGTGGCAAAAAATTTTCTCCCGTTACTACACTTTTTCCTGTTTTGTCTTCCAGTGCCAATCGGGCATTTTTTGCAATTGCACCGCCTTTTTTACTGGCTTTTGCATTTTCTATAAGTCCTTTGGCTTCATCGGTTTCGGCAATTTGTCTGGTGGAAAGTTCCGCCAAAGCGGTAAAAATTAACTCGGCTTCGCTCATGTGGTCTCTCAGGTTTTGAGACTTCAACCCTTTTACTTCTTTATGTTTCTTAACTGATAATCCCGTCCATTCCTGATGAATAATGTTGGTCAATAAAGCAAACTCATCGGATTTCTCTACACCGCTTTCTTTCCAATAATCGGTAAGTTTATTTCTGGTCTCCTGCCCTGTCATCCGTTGCTGAATCCATTTTTCGCTTCGTCCGAGTTTTTGCCAATTTTCTCGGGCACGATCCAAACTTTGTGCGGGATCGGCGAGCTCTTGCATCCTTTCGTAACCCACTTTTGCCAACCATTGTTTGAAAGGTTCCGCTTTTGGAGAAGGAATAGATTGAATTAATCGGAGCAAAGTTTCTGTATCTGCTGTATCTGTGGCTCTATTTTTACCGTCTTCTGCAAGCATTTTCAACTGTACGATTTTATCGTACGCTTCACTTCCTTCTAGTTTAAGCTTCTTTTTTAAATCAGCCCAATATCTTTTTGGTATTGTACTTCCTGTTAGTATTTCGATTACATCTATAATCGAAAAATACCAAACTTCCTTTTCATCATCGTAATGACTTCTAACTTTTTTTTGTTCAAATAATTTTATTGGACTCATAATTTAAAAATTTTGTAGAGACAATATTGATAGACTAAATTAAATTTGCCCTTATATATTCCTTTTTTTATTGTAAAAAAACAGTGTAATATATGAAATTTAATCAAAAATTAATCAAACAACCACTATCTTTAATCCTTATTTTTACACCAATGATGGTTTTATTATATTGTTTTTTGATTCTCAATTTCTTGTCTTTTGTGGTAACCGGCTATGATAAACGATTGGCGATTACCCATAAAAAAAGAATTTCTGAAAAAACACTTTTAAGCTTCGCATTTATCGGCGGAACAATTGGTTCCGGGTTAGCGATGCTTGTTTTCCGACATAAAACTTCAAAAACATCTTTTTTATGGAAGTTTTTTTTATACCAAACGAAAATATAATATAGACCAATTTTGATAATTGGTTTTTTTATGGTAAATTTGGACTATATTATAACAGTAATTATGGCACATGCAAAAATTTTGGTGATTAAGG